>JBEEGD010000397.1:0-2620 GCA_041166685.1 Acidimicrobiaceae bacterium
GTGAGCCCCATGTACCTCAAGCAGCGGGCGCGGGTGGATCGCGTGTTGCGCGATCTTCCGTTGGTCGGCGACCGCATGGAGCGCGGTCTGCAAGCGGCCGTCGCCGCATTGCGCGAGTACTTCGAGCCCCGCGCGTTCTTCGAGGACCTCGGTGTCCGGTACACGGGACCTTTCGATGGCCACGACGTGCGCGGCCTCGAGGCGGCGCTTCGCGATGCCGCCGAGTTCGAAGGCCCGATCGTGGTCCATGTGCTCACGCAGAAGGGACGCGGTTACGCGCCGGCGGAGAACGATCCGATCAAGTGCTTGCACGACATCTCGCCGGAGGCGAAGCCAGGCTCGTACACGGCCGCATTCACGGAGGCGTTGATCAAGGCCGCCGAAGAGCATCCCGAGTTGGTGGCCATCACGGCCGCCATGCCCGACTCAACCGGGTTGCTGCCCTTCGCCGAACGCTTCCCCGGGCGGGTCATCGACGTCGGCATCGCCGAGCAGCACGCCGTCACGTCCGCTGCCGGAATGGCGATGGGCGGACTCCGACCGGTCGTTGCGTTGTATTCGACGTTCCTCACTCGGGCGATCGACCAGGTGATGTACGACGTCGGGCTGCACAGTCAGCCGGTGATCTTCTGTCTCGACCGCGCGGGCATCACCGGTGACGACGGGCCGTCGCACCATGGCGTGCTCGACATGGCGCTGCTGCTGAAGGTGCCGGGCATGACGATCCTCGCTCCGTCGTCGTACCAAGAGCTCGGGCAGATGCTCCGCGACGCGTTGACGATGGTCGAGGGACCGGTCGCCATTCGGTGGCCGAAGACCGAGGCGCACAACGTGCCGGCCGACGAGGTTGGTCGCGGCGTATCCGCTCGCCGTTTGCGCGAAGGCCGTGACGTCTGTCTGCTGGCCGTAGGCAAGATGGTGGAGGCCGCGGAGATCGCAGCTGGCGACTTGGCCCGCGACGGTGTGTCCGCGACGGTGTGGGACGTGCGGGCCGTCAAGCCGCTCGACCCACGCATGATCCTGGACGCGGGGCGTCACTCGCTCGTCGTGACGATCGAGGACGGCGTGCGCGACGGAGGCGCCGGCGCGTCGATGGCCGACGCCATCTCGACCGCCGCCCTCGACGACGGGCGCGTCGCTCCGCCGGTGCGGGTGCTGGGTACGCCGGTGGCGTTCATCCCCCACGGCAAGGCCGACGACATCCTTCGTGAGCTGGGTCTCGATGCGCCCGGCATTGCGACCGAGGTGCGGCGGCTGCTGGCTTTGCTCGTGCATCGATAATTTCCTCTCCAGCACCGCAAGAGAAGGCGCGGTCCCCCGTTCTGAGGGTGCAGCGCGTCTCCCTCCCGAAATTCGCTGCATTCGTTGCTGAGGCGCCCCACTCGACCCCCGGGGCGTTTCGGCGCGTTTCACCTTCGCAACCAGAGGTTGCTCGGCAAGGTGGTGGTGCCGGCGTGGCGGCCGCCCCTGCTCCGCCGGGGCCACGCGACGAGGCCCGGACCTTGCGGCCCGGGCCTTCCCCCCTTGGCGTCGTCGCCCCCAACCGAGCTGGCCAACAGTAGCAACGCGTTTCTTGCGTGTCACCTGCGAGAACGTCAGCCCAATTCGGCGCCCACGATCGAGACGAAGCTCACGCACTGTCCGGGGGCACCGCCGAGATTGTGCGTCAGGCCGAGCGAGCGACCCTGGTCGATGGTCTTGATCTTGCGCTCGGCCGGTGCCTCACCTCGCAGTTGCAACCAGCACTCGAACAGCATGCGCAAACCCGACGCGCCGATCGGGTGACCGAAGGACTTGAGCCCGCCATCGGGATTCACGGGCAGGTCGCCTTCGAGGTCGAACGAGCCGTCGAGCACGTCTTTCCAGGCGTGGCCTCGCTCGGAGAATCCGAGGTCTTCCATCAGCACGAGCTCGGTCGGAGTGAAGCAATCGTGCACCTCGGCCATCGCCAACTGCGACCGCGGATCGGTGACGCCGGCTTGCTGGTACGCGTCCTCAGAGGAGCGGACCACCTCCGTGAAGGTCGTGTAGTCGTAGTCAGGGTCGATCGGACCGGCGGCCGGTCCGGCGGCGAACGACAGTGCCTTCACGTACAGCGGCTTGTCGGTGTACTTCGACGCGTCCTCGGCACGCACGATGATCGCCGCCGCGGAGCCGTCGGAGACACCTGAGCAGTCGAAGATGCCGAGTTGCCCAGCGATGAGCGGCGATGCCGCGATGACTTCCTTCGGCACCTCCTTGCGGAACTGGGCGCGCGGGTTGCGCGCGCCGTTGAAGTGGTTCTTCCACGCGATGCGCGTGAGAACGTCCTTCATCTCCTCTTCGGAGACACCGAACTTGTTTCGGTACGCGGGCGCGAGCAACGAGAACGTCGCCGGTGCGGTCATCGGCACGGTCGTGCCGTCGTGCGGGGCGTTTGCGCCGACAAGGCCGGAGAACCCGGAGTCCTTGAGCTTCTCGACGCCTACGGCCATCACGATGTCGTACGCGCCAGACGCAACCGCATAGCACGCGTTGCGGAAGGCCTCTGATCCGGTGGCGCAGTAGTTCTCGACGCGTGTCACCGGCTTGTAGTCGAGCTTCAGCGGACGCGAGAGCGTGAGCCCTGACCCCTGCCCGG
>JBEEGD010000398.1:0-4102 GCA_041166685.1 Acidimicrobiaceae bacterium
CGTACGGCTACGGGCTGATCGCTTACCAAACCGCGTACCTGAAGGCGAACTATCCGTCGGAGTATTTCGCGGCGCTGCTCACGAGCGTCAAGACGAACCTCGACAAGGCCGCGGTCTACCTCGCTGACTGTCGGGTGATGGGCATCGAGGTGACGGTCCCCGACGTGAACCGGTCTGTGTCCGACTTCACGCCGGACCTCCGCGAGGACAAACCGCAGATCGTGTTCGGCCTGTCCGCCGTCCGCAACGTCGGTGAAGGACTCGTTGGTTTGATCGTGGCCGAGCGCGAACGCGGTGGACCGTTCGACGACTTCTACGACTTCTGCGAGCGGGTCGACATCAACGTGCTCAACAAGCGCACGCTCGAGTCCCTCATCAAGGCCGGCGGCTTCGACTGCATGGGGCATCCCCGCAAGGGCCTCCTCCTCGCGTTCGAGGCGATCATCGACCAAACCGTCGCGCGCCGCCGCGAGCGAGACATGGGAGTCATGTCGTTGTTCGGCGAGGTCGAGTTGAACGAGGTCGGGTTCGACGAGCGGCCGAAGGTCCCCGACGTCGAGTTCGACAAGATGCAACGCCTGGCCTTCGAGAAAGAGATGCTCGGCCTGTACGTCTCGGACCACCCTCTGCTCGGCTCCGAGGCGGTCCTCCGGCGCCGCACCGACGGAACGATCGCCGACCTCGCCGAGTGCGAGGACGGGGCCATGAAGGTGTTCGGCGGCATCATCACCGGCCTCCAGCGCAAGTGGACCAAGCGAGGCGACCTGATGGCCGTCTTCACGCTCGAAGACCTCCAGTCGAGCTGCGAGGTCATGGTCTTTCCCAAGACGATGACCGAGCACGGGCACAAGTTGGCCGACGACGTGGCGGTCTGCGTCAAAGCCCGGGTCGACAAGCGCGAGGAGTCACCCAAGCTGATGGCCCTCGAGATCGATGTCTTCGAGGGCATCACCGACGGGGCACCGCCGCTGCGCCTCCGTCTGGCCCCCACCCGGCTCAACGAGCGGCTCATCGACCAGCTCAAGGGCCTCCTCAGCGAGCACCCCGGCGAGTCTCAGGTGTTCCTCCACATCGGCGACCAGCAGATCCTGCGCTTGCCGGATCAATTTTGCGTGGACGCCACCAACGGATTGGTCGGAGAGCTCCGAGTCCTGCTCGGTCCCGATGCGTTGGTAAGCTGACAGGCTTCCCACCTGCTCTAACAGCGTTGCCGAGTTGCAGAGTCGGCAGAGACCCGCTGGACTAGTAGGACCGTCCGACTACCTTCCGGGGGCACCGCGGCTCATGGCGATCGAGGTCGAGACCAAGGACTGCACGCAGCTCTCCGACGCAGAGTTGGCCGAAATGGCCGATATCTGCGCCGAGGGGCCGAGTCGGTTCGAGGCGGGGTTGCTGTCCAAGCAGGCCGAGCTTTGGGTGCTGATCACGCTCGCTCGCGAGTCCGGCAAGCTCAAGGGCTTCTCGTACAGCACACTCGAGCGCATCGGGGGCACGCCGTGTGTGCTCATCGGTCTCGCCTCGGTGAAGCGCACGAGCAAGCGCGACACCGTCCTCAAGGCAATCATGGCCGACCAGTACCGGCGCGCCGTGCTCGCCTTCCCCGATGAAGACGTGCTGGTCGGCACGCGGTTCCTCGATGCATCCGGTTTCGAAGCCTTCAAGGTGCTCACCGACATCGTTCCTCGCCCCGACCACAAGGCGACCGGCGAAGAGCGAGCGTGGGGCCGCCGTTTGGCCAAGCGCTTCGGCATCGAGAACGGCATCTACGACGACCGCACGTTCATCGCCGAAGGCGACGGCTCGTTCCCGTGTGTGCTCGACCACGAGAGCCTGAAGCCAGATCAGATCAAGCCCGAGGTCGTGGCGCAGTTCAAAGGCACGAGCCAGAAGCGCGGCGACTCGCTCATCGCCTTCGGTTGGGCGATGGCCGAGTACCTGGCCAAGCTCAACTAACTCGGCGAACTGCGCTGGAGCTCGCCGAGGTTCTACGCCGCCGGCGGATGACGCGGGCCTTCAGGCCTGATCCCGTTCCCCACGAGCTGCTCGAAGCGATCGTCGACTCAGGGCGCCGCGCTCCATCGGCCGGTAACAGCCAAGGCGTTGCCTTCGTCGTGCTCGAAGGGCACGACCAGACACGGCGCTACTGGAACACGACGCTGCCCACGCGTGACTCTTTCGGATTCCCTGGGCTCCTCGACGCGCCGGCGCTGGTCATCGTGCTGGCCCATCCGCAGTCCTACGTCGATCGCTACGCCGAGCCCGACAAGGCCGCGACCGGACTCGGCGAGGGCGCCGAGCGCTGGCCGGTCCCGTACTGGACGGTCGACGCCTCCTTCGCGGCGATGCTCATCCAACTCGCGGCGATCGATGCCGGGCTCGGCGTGCTCTTCTTCGGTCCCTTCGATCACGAGGGAGAGGTGTTGCGTGCGCTGGGTGTCCCTGACGGGTTCGAGGCGATCGGCACCATCGCGCTCGGGTGGGCCGACTCCGGTCGGGACACGCGCGCCGGAACATCGGCGAGCCGTCCGCGTCGTCCGGCGACCGAAGTCGTTCACTGGGGTGGATGGTGACGCTCGACGGGCGTGTCGCTGTCATCACGGGCGTCAGCCGCGAGAACGGGATCGGCTACGGGCTGGCACGGCGGCTGGCGGCCGACGGCGCGTCGCTCTATCTCACCGGATGGCGGGCATTCGATGAAGAGATGCGCTGGGGTCCGAGCCCAGAAGGCGCGGTCGGCGCGCTCCTCGACGAGTTGCGCGCCTCTGGCACTGAAGTGGATTACAACGCGCACGATCTTGGACAACCGGATGCGCCCGCGGCGGTGATCGCGTCGGCAGGCGAGCGGTTCGGCCACGTTGACATCCTCGTGGCGGACCACGCCCGCAGCTCGCACCAGTCGCTGGAAGCGCTGACTGCCGAAGAGATCGACAAGACGCTCGCCGTCAACGTCCGCGCCAGCCTTCTGCTCGTGCAGGCGTTCGCCGCGCAACACGATGGGCGGCCGGGTGGGCGGGTCGTGCTGTTCACGTCGGGTCAATACCTCGGCGCCATGCCCACCGAACTGCCGTACACGGCCTCGAAGGGCGCGCTGCACCAACTGACGTTCAGCTTGGCCGAGCCACTCATGGGCAGGAACATCACCGTCAACACGGTGAATCCCGGACCAGTCGACACCGGCTACGCGACCGGTGAAGAGCACGCCGCCGTCGCGGCGCGGTTTCCCCGAGGTCGCTGGGGTTCGCCGGTCGACACCGCCCGCTTGGTGGCGTGGCTCGTCAGCGACGAGGCCGACTGGGTCACCGGTCAGGTGATCGCCAGCGATGGGGGATTTCGCTGAGGCGCGAGCCGCCGGACGTCCATGGCTCAGAATCGGCATCACCTTCCGCCGCTGCTCAGTAGTCGGTGACGGCGTCGAACGCGGGTGGGTAGACCACTCGTCCTGACACCGTCGGAGTGCCGGACAGCAATCGGATCTGAGACGCTTCCGGTGGTGCCCAATCCGGCAGGTCGATGAGGATGTCGTACCTCGACGACGGCTCGAACCCGAGTCGCCCGTAGTACCGAGGATCGCCTTCGAGGACAACGAACTGCGCGCCCTGATCACGCGCACGCTCGACAACAGCGTTGACGAGGGCCGACCCGATGCCAGCGCGCTGATGGTCCGACGCGACCGCGAGGGGCGACAGGTGGTAGATCTGATGGCGCGTCGAGCCATCGTCGAGTGAGGTGAAGCTCACCATCACATGGCCGACAACGACGCCGTCGACTTCGGCGACGAGCGCCAGGTCGGGCACGTATTCCGGCGACATTCGGATCGCGTCGACGAGGTCGGCCTCGCGGTCTGACCGGAACGCGGCAGCCACCACCCCGCGGATCGCCTCGTGGTCGTCAGCTCGTTCCGTTCGGATCGTCACGTCCCGTCTCACCCTGCCAGTCTGCTGACCCGGGCCCCCCCGAGCCTCGGCGTTTCGGGCGGCGGGATCGATGTCGCGAGATTGAGCCGCGCTATCGGCACTTACGAGCGGTTGTCCCCGGCCCAGATCACGACGCGGTTGTCGAGAGGGTCATGAATGAGGCAGTGCCGTGGCTGTCCCTCGCTCTC
>JBEEGD010000399.1:0-3014 GCA_041166685.1 Acidimicrobiaceae bacterium
GGACGACGCCGGCGCGTGCGGCGACGGAAGGATGCATCGCCAGCGCGGGATCTTCTTGCGTCTACAGTGCGACGAAGAACGGCGGCATCGTCGCGAGCGGCACGACGTGGCGAGTCATGGTCCAGCACGGTCGACGTTCGACCACCTACGGACCGGCGTACTACCTCGACGCGCCCAAGCATTCATCCAGGCGCGTGAACGCGATCCGGAAGGGTGACGTCGTCTACGTCTGGACCGGCCCGACGGCGTCCTACATCTCGGGCGGCTGTTGTGTCTCGTGGCCGCCGGTCGTGGACGTCGTCGCCGTCGGACCGGATTACAACCATTAGTCGGACAGAAAGCGGAGGTAGATGGATGAGATCTTCTCGAATCACCCTTGCAGTGATCGTGGGCCTCATGCTCGCGGCCGGCGTGATTTTCCCGTCGTCGCCGATGGCGGCGACGACGCAGGCCAAACCTAGTTCGACCGGTCTAGAAGAGGTCGCGAAACTGACCGCCTCTGATGGGGCGGACCCCGGCACGGCCCAGTTTGGAAACCATGTAGCCGTGTCCGGTGGCACCGCCGTGGTCGGGGCGCCCAACATGCACACCGCTTACAACGGAGTTGGCGCGGCCTACGTGTTCACGCGGGCCGGCACGGCCTGGGTCGAGCAGACCAAGCTCACGCCCTCCGACGGGCTGCCCGGAGACAGATTCGGCTGGTCGGTCGCAATCTCGGGCAACACGATCGTGGTGTCCTCCATCTGGGACGACGTCGGCACAAATGTCGATCAGGGCTCTGCCTACGTGTTCACACGGACCGCTGGAACGTGGACCGAGCAGGCCAAGTTGACTGCCGCGCACGGGGTTAGCGCCAGCCAGTTTGGGTTCTCGGTCGCGGTGGAGGGCGACCTCGCATTCATCGGTGCGGCCCACTCCCTTCTTGCAGATGCGGACCAGGAGCAGGTAGGCCTCGCTCCTCAGGGCAAGGCCTACGTGTTCGCGCGGACCGGGGGAACCTGGACCCAGCAGCAGGAACTGATCGCTTCGGACCGCTCCTTCAACGACCACTTCGGCACCAGGATCGCATTCGACGGCGATACCGCCGTGGTCGGGGCGTCGGGGGGCAAAGGCTCGGCCTACGTGTTCACGCGAGTCGGCGATACCTGGCTCGAGCAGCAAAGACTCGTTGCTACGTCCGGAGCCGACGGAGACGAGTTCGGCTTCTGGGTAGGGGTTTCGCGCGAGACCGTGGTTGTCGGGGCGCTCTCGGCAAGTGTCACTTACGCGAAACAGGGCGCAGCCTACGTGTTCACCCGCAGCGCAGGGATCTGGACCCAGCAGAAGAGGCTCGTCGCTTCGGACGCCGCTGCGAACGATGCCTTCGGCCGATCGGTGGCCGTGTCGGGCGACACGATCGTGGCGGGAGCGATGTGGGACGACGCCGGCACCAACGTCGACGAGAACAAGGGATCTGCCTATGTGTTCAACCGGACCGGAGGGACATGGAACCAAACCGAGAAGCTGACCGCACACGACGCGGCCGACGGCGATCTCTTCGGTGTCTCCGTGGCGATCTCTGGCGACACCGCTGTGGTGGGCGCATCATTCGCCAAAGTCCTCGGTAAAAGTCCGATCCCCGCTCAGGGCGCGGCGTACGTGTTCGATACCTGCTTCCGCAGGCACTGCCGGCCGCGATGGGGTCCACGCGCCTCCACCGTCGGGCGCTCAACCTTTTGATCGCCCTCCGAAGTGAAGCCGCCCGGCGCTCTTGCGCCGGGCGGCTATCTTCGGTTTCGTCAGCGCGCGTCCGTGGAACGATTCCTAACCTGGTCGTACCGTGAAGATCCTCGAAACGCAACGGCTCGTCCTAAGGCGCCTAGTTCCCAGCGATCTCGACAGCCTCTTCGCGCTCTACCGCGACCCAGACGTCAGGCGATACTTCCCCGAAGACACGTTGACCTACGAGGAGACGAAGGAAGAACTCGAATGGTTCCTCAACGGACATCCCTCTCACCCAGAGCTGGGCCTGTGGGCGACCGTCCACAAGGAAAGCAACGAGTTCATCGGACGCTGCGGGTTGCTGCCGTGGACGTTGCGAGACCGTCATGAGGTTGAGGTCGCGTATCTACTGGCCAAGCAGTACTGGGGACAAGGGTTGGCAACCGAGGCCGCGCGCGCGATCGTCGAGTACGCGTTCGGGCGCTTGGGACTATCGCGTCTCATCTGCATGGTCGACCTCGAGAACCACGCGTCGATCAAGGTCGCGCGCAAGATCGGAATGTCGTTCGAAGCAGAGATGGAGGACGACAAGGGACCGTTCCTCCTGTGGTCGATGACGAAGCAGCGCGCCTGCTCTTGAACCTTGCGTTCACAGCCTTGTCGGCATCCAACGAGGAGGTCTAGGACGGTCGAGCGCCGCTCACGAGGTTGCGCAGACTCGCGAATTGACTCCGAATCAGGTCGCGCACCGGCACGGCGTCGTCGGACGACGTCCAGCGGTCGCTGACGAGTTCGACGAGCTGTCCGAGGACTGCCGAACCGAGGACATCCTCGATGTCCGGTTCGGATCGGCCGCCCCGATGCGCGAGCACGCGGGCAACGTCCCGACGCGAGTGCGCCCGGAGCGCCGCTTGACTCGCCGTCAGCGATGCGTCCGACTCGATGATCATGCTCGCGAGCACGGCTTCATGTCGACGTTCGTCGGTTCGCACGAGCTCGGCGAACTCGATGAGGGACTCTTCGAGCGCCTCCAAGCGGTCCTCATGTGCTGGACGCCCGCCGAGGATCTGGAGGTACAGACCTGTGCTCTCCTCGGCTTCGCGGAGCAGGAGCGCCTCCTTCGAACCGAAGTATCGGAAGAACGTGCTCCGCGAAACTCCCGCCCCGCGGGCGAGGTCGTCCACCGAAGTGGCCGCGTAGCCGTCGCGCGCGAAGAGCTCGAGCGCAGCTTCACGCAGCTCGCGACGGACGTTCTCCCTCAAACGTTCGCGCAGCGTATGAGGATCGTCGACTGAGACCGAAGGGCCGAGTCG
>JBEEGD010000400.1:0-7520 GCA_041166685.1 Acidimicrobiaceae bacterium
TCTTCTATCCCGTGTCCGATGAAGAAGCCGAGGTCGCCAAGACCGTGTGCCTCGGTTGCTCAGTGCGCCAAGCCTGCCTGGAGCATGCGCTCGGATCTCGCGAACGCGACGGAGTGTGGGGAGGATGTACCGAGAAGGAGCGGCGGCGCATCGTCCGCCAGCGCCGCCGCACCGCCTGAATCGCCACCCCGTCGGGCGGGGGGACAAACGGTGAAATTCGACGAACTCGGAGGGTGGCCCAGCGTGCTGGGTCCACTCATGTCCGGTCAGGACCTCACGACCGAGCAGGCCGCCGGGGCGATGACCGAGATCCTCGACGGCAATGCCAGCCCTGCGCAGATCGCGGGGTTCATCGTCGCCCTTCGCATGAAGGGCGAGACCGTCGACGAGATGGCCGGACTCCTGTCGGCCATGCAGGACGCCAGCGAGCTCGTGCCCCTCAAGGACCTCGACGGCGTCATCGACACGTGCGGGACGGGTGGCGATCGCAGCCATTCGATCAATGTGTCCACCATCGCCGCGTTCGTGGTCGCGGGCGCCGGAGCCAAGGTGTGCAAGCACGGCAACCGGGCGGCTTCGTCGGCGTGCGGCTCTGCGGACGTGCTCGAGGGGCTCGGCGTCGCGATCGAGATCGATCCCGCGGCCGTCGCCCGTTGCGTGGAGGAGACGGGCATCGGGTTCTGCTTCGCCATGCGATTTCACCCGGCGATGCGTCACGCGGGGCCCACCCGTCGTGAGCTCGGTGTCGCGACGGTGTTCAACTTCCTCGGACCGTTGGCCAACCCCGCACGCGTTCGCCGTCAGGTCGTCGGCGTGAGCGACAAGCACATGGCGGAAAAGATGGCCGGTGTGCTGCGGGCCCGCGGCTCCGAGCGGGCGCTCGTGGTGTTCGGCCATGACGGCCTCGACGAGTTGACCACCACCACGACGTCCACTGTCGTCGAGCTGGGCGAGGACGGCGAGCTACGTCGGTACGAGCTCGACCCGGGCGCGCACGGCATTTCGCGTGCGGAACCGAGCGCGCTCCAGGGCGGCGACGTTGCCGCCAATGTCCTCGCCACGAAGGCCGTACTCGACGGTCAACCGGGCGCGCACCGCGACATCGTCGTGCTGAACGCTGCGGCGGGGCTGATGGTTGCCGGCCTGGTGCCGGACCTCGCCGAGGGATTGTCCAGCGCGGCGGCCGCCATCGACGACGGACGGGCGGCGGCCACGCTGTCTCGTCTCATCGAGGTGTCGAACCTCTAGTTGGCTGGGCGTCAGTTCAAGTTCCAGGAGCGCTCGAGGATGGCCAGCTCTTCGCGGGCCGCGTCGAGAGCGTCGATGCGCTCCGTCAGCTCGGCGAGCGCATCGGGAGAGCCAGCCGTGAGCGCGCGAGGTCGGGTGAGTTCAACCGCGCTCGCCGCGAGGCGACCGGAGAGCTGCTCGAGCTGCACGACCTGTGAGACCAGTTGTTTGCGGCTGGCGCGCTCGCGACGCCACAGCCGGCTGAGCATGACGAGATGGAGCTCGAGCGCAACCGCATGATCCTCGATCTCGACCGCCATGCTGGCGACGGTGGCGTCGCCTCGGGCGCCCGCGAGTCGAGCGACGGTCGCGGCTTTGCGCAGACGGCGATGCAACCGAGCCGGTTCACTCGTGGACACGAGCCATGCCGTCGGGGCCGTGCTCCGGGTCGACGGTCGTACGCGCAGTTGTCGGCGAAGTCGCCAGCGGGCGTAGACCACGGCTCCGATGAACAGGGCAAGCGACCCGACTCCGAACACCGCCAGCGCCACGAGCACGTCGTGCATTGCCCGAAAACCTACCGGCGCCGCGACAGCTCGGACAGTGCGGGCAAGACGGACGCCAAGGTGCCGTCGCAGCGAATGAGTCGCACTCGTCGAGCGTTCTTGTCCAGCCAGGAAGCCACGCAGGAGAGCTCGTCGGCCAAGGCGGCCGGCAGCCATTCGGCATCGCTCGCCTCCGGTGGTTCGCAGGCCACCCCGAGGGACAGCTCACCGACGGACCACGCCCGCAGGAGACGCCCACCGTCGAGCTCGACCCGGGTGCCATTGCCCAGATCGAACTCGATCGTTCCGCTCTGCCGGAGCTGCTCGGTCCGGCGCTGCCGGAACAGCGTGCTGGCGAGGGCAGCGGCGCGGTCCCGCACGTCGGCGGCCTCCTCAAACCGCTCGGCGCCGGCCAGCGCGTTCATCCGTTCTTGCAAAGGCTCGAGCAGCAGTGCGGGTTCGCTCGTGAGCCCCCTGCGAGCGATCTCGACGACGTCGCGGTAGCGACCCCCGGCCACAGCGCCGGCGCAAGGGCACAGCGCGACACCGAGTTGCGCGGCCGCGCACGGGGCGGCGCGTGTCACCTGCCCCTCGCGCAGTGACGCGCGACATCGACGGAGCGGCACGACAGTCTCGATCGCGTCGATCACCATCTGGGCCGCGCGGGTCGACGACACCGGTCCGACGTACAACCCACCATCAGAGCGGGGGACACGTACCACCGAAAGGCGAGGGAACGCCTCACCCATGGTGAGCTTCACGTACGCGTAGCGGCTTCGACCAGTGCCCTGACGGTTGTAGCGGGGGAGGTGTAAGGAGATGAGGCGCGACTCGAGCACGGCCGCTTCGAGGGTGGAGCGACACACGACGTGATCGATCGCTTGCGTCTCGCGCAGCAACGGCCCGATCTTGCGGCGGTCGTCGGACGAGAAGTACGAGCGCACGCGGCTTCGCAGGTTGCTGGCCTTGCCGACGTAGAGGGGTCGGCCACCACGATCCCGAAACACGTACACGCCCGCGGCGCGCGGCAACTGTGCCGTGAGTCGGAGTTTGGTGGCCTGCGGATGTCCGCCCATCCTTGGCAGCGAGACGAGATCGTCGAGTCCGAGCACACCGAATGCCGCCGCCCGTTCGAGGAGCACGTGCAGTAGGTCGCCGGTGGCCAGGGCGTCGTCGAGCGCCCGGTGGGTGGGGCGGTGGTCGAGCCGAAACCGCGAGGCGAGGGTGCCGAGGCGGCAGTCGGGAACCTCTTCGCGCACCAAGCGGCGAGCGAGTGCGCAAGTGTCGATTGTGGTGTTGGCCAGTCGCGGCCGGCCGCCACGAATCAAGGCAGCGTCGAGGAACGAGACATCAAAGCGCAGGTTGTGCCCGACGAGCACGCTGCCGCCGATGAACTCCAGCAGCGAGGGCAGCACGGCCTCGATGCGCGGCGCGGGAGCGACCATGGCTTCGGTGATGCCGGTGAGCGACGTGATCGATCTCGGGATCGCGCAGCCGGGGTTGACCAGCGTCTGGAATGTGCCGAGGCATTCGCCGCCGCGGAGACGAACTGCACCGATCTCCGTGATGCTGCAGTCGGCTGCCGAACCGCCGGTGGTCTCGAGGTCGACGACGCAGAACGTGACCCCGTGCAACGGACTACCGAGGTCGTCGAAGGACCGCTGACCCGCGACGAAAGCCATGCCACAGTGTGGTCGAACAGACGTTCGACGAGCAAGCGTCTTCCCGGTCCGCCACTACTCTCACGCCGGTGGTCGGCAAGCTCGTCCGATACCGATGCACGGCCTGCGGCAACCTCACCCGCTTCGATGTCGTCACGACTCGTCGCAGCCGCGGCTTTCACCACTACACCGTCGGTGGTGAGCTCACGATCGAGGACGAAAAAGTGCTGTCCGAAGTCGTCGAAGACGTGGCGTGCCGTTGGTGCGGCACCGGCGCCAGTGTGGAGCAGGTAGCCAGCGTCGAGCAGCTCGCGGAAGCAGCAGAGGACGCCGTTCCGTGAGCGCGCCGACGGTCCTGTTGAAGCCGGCGCTCGAGGCGGTGATGCAAGTCGCCCGCGAAGGCGAGGCCGCCGAGCCGACCGAGCCGGCCCCGCAGCAGCTGCGGCGTTACCTGCGATTCGCTCGCCTGCCGGCGCCGGCGCTGGACATCGCGCGGCGGGTTGTCGAGGAGGACGATGCGTTCAGGGAGCGGGTCGCATCCCATCTCACTGAAGACAAAGTCGGCGAGGCCGGATGGTTGTGGCTCACGCGCCCTGAGGGGTGGGAAGCACGCCTCGACGAGATGCGCAAACGCCTCCAGGAACAAGAGCATGCCGAGCACGAAGAACGGGTCGAGCGCGAGTCACAGCGCCGACTCGCGGGTGCGGAAGATCGTGCGAGGCGGGCGGAGGTCGCGCTCGCGGGAAGAACCCAAGAAGTCGCGCAGGGGCGCGAAGAGCTCGTGGCAGAACGCGCCCTGCGTCAACACGCCGAAGCAGAGTTCGCGCGCATCGCCGCGACGATCGACGAGCTCGCCGCGCAGCGCAACGCCGCGGTGCGTCGCCTCAAGGAGGTCGAGGCCGAACTCGCGCAACGCGCCGCCGACCTGCGGCATGCCCGCCATGAGATACGAATGCGCGACGCCGAAGTCGCACAGAGCAAGTCGGCTCGCATCTCTGAGGAGCCCGCGCCGGCGGCGTCGACGATCGTGACGCCTTCCTTGACGACCGACCTCGTTCCCGACCGCGCACAGCTCTCACATCTCGTGGCAGAGGCGGCGCGGGCGGCTGAGCTGTTGTCGGGCGCGCTCGCCGGAGCATCTGAGTTGCTTGCACCCCCAAAGGACGACGTCTCTTCAGCTCGTACGCCGACCCCCACGTCGAGTCGGCTGTCATCGACTCCGCCCGTCGCGACCCGCGTTGCCCTACGGCTTCCGCCCGGGGTCATCGACGACAGCGTGGAGGCGGTTGACCATCTGATTCGAGCGCCGGGCGCGTTGCTGCTCGTCGACGGTTACAACATCTCGCACGCCGCCTGGTATCAGGACCCGATCGCCCGCCAGCGATCGCGCTTGGTCGACGCGCTCGCAGAGCTGCACGCCCGCACCGGCGTCGAGGTCGAGGTTGTCTTCGATGGCGCGGATGTCGACCGGATCAGCGATCGTCCCGCTCGACCGGCCGTTCGGGTTCGGTTTTCCGCACCCGGTGTCGAAGCCGACGACGTAGTGCTCGAGCTCGTCGATGCTGCACCAGCTCGAAGGCCAGTGATCGTTGCGTCGAGTGATCACCGTGTTCGTGATGGCGCCCGGCGTCGGGGCGCGAATGTGATCGGCGCCCGTCAGTTGCTCAGCGCGCTCCGCCGTTGACGATCGCGGACCGAGTCGTCGACGATCCTGTCGTCGTCCAGGAGCAGCCGGTCGGTGGCGCACCGGCCCGCCGTCGTCGGCGGCGGTGGGCGATGCTGCTCGTGCTTCTCGCATTCGTGTTGAGTCGTGGCCTCGCCGGCTACGCCGCTGACCATCCGGACTTCTACGGTGCGAATCGGCCGGACGCGACCGGCGACGTGCATCTGTACGACTACTTCAGCTGGGAGATGCGGCACGACGGTGCCAGTCCGTACGGCGAGGTGCTTCGGATGGAGTATCCGCCGGGCGCGATCCCCATCATGATGGTGCCCCGCTACATCCGTGCAGCCTCGTATCGCACCGAGTTCGTCGTCTTCATGGTCTTGTTCGACGCCGTCGGCTTGTGGGGTCTCGTGCGGATCGCCAAGCGCACTGGCTCCTGGTGGGGAGCCGCGACGTGGTTCGTACTCGTGCCGGCACTCGGCCCGGTCTCGTATGCGCGTTTCGACCTCGTCATCGCGGTCGTGATGGTCTGGGCGATCGAGCGAGCTCTCGCAGGGCGTTGGCGCTCTGTCGGAGTACTCATTGGCGTTGGTGCCGCAGTGAAGCTGGTGCCCGTGTTGCTGTTGCCGTTGCTGTTCTTTGTCGCGCCGCGTGACAAACGTCGCGTGCTCGTCGGTGGTTTTGCCGCGATCATCGGGTTGGCGATCCTGCCGTTCATCACGCGCTTGCCGGACCTGTATCACAGCGTGTTCGACTACCACACGGAACGCGGCGTTCAGGCCGAGAGCATCTGGGGTGCTGCACTCATCGCGGCGCGACGGATCGCCGACTATCCCGTCGAGATCGTCGCCAGCCATCGCGCATGGGATGCGCAAGCCGACGCGTCGAGCTTGCTCAAGACGCTCTCGAACGTGAGCACCTTGGTCGTCGTGGCGAGCTCGATTGGACTCGCGGTTCGTACCGGGGTCGGCGACCTTCGTCGTGCCTCGCTGCTGATGTTCGGCGCCATGACTCTGATGGTCGGGGTCGGGCGCGTCTACTCACCGCAGTACCTCGTCTGGGTCATCGCCCTCGGCTCGATCGCCATGGCGCTGGCCCCTCGCTTGGCGGCTCCGGCCGTCGCAGTGCTCGCGGTGACCACCGCGCTGGCTCACCTCGAGTTCCCCGTGTGGTTCTGGGACCTGCTCTTCTACGACAAGGGTGGTGCGCTCGTCGTCCTGATCGTGCGCGATGTGTTGACCCTCGTCGTCGGCGGTCTGGCCCTGTGGGCCTGGCGACGGGCTCCACGAGAGGAGATCGTCCTTCCCGGCTGAGGCGGTCACTGTCACACCCCTTCTGCAGGATGGGGGTATGGAGCCGACTGACCCAGTGCTGCGAATCGACTGCGATGACTGCGTGATGGCCGGCACCGACGCGTGCGCGGACTGCATCGTCACCTATCTGTGCACCCGCGACGACGGTGGCGCGGTCGTGATCGACGTACAGGAGGTGCGGGCGCTGCGGCTTCTGCAGAAGGGCGGGCTCGCACCCGCACTACGGCATCGTCGAGCGCAAGGGGAGTGAAATGCTACGGTCCGTCACGTAGAGGCCCGACGGGCCCTGGGTCTGCCCTCTGGGGTCACGCAACGTGCAAAAGCTCCACTTGGTGGGCATCACCACCGACCATAGAGGCTTGATCTTCAGCGTTCGGCGCGGCGCGAAGTCAGGCGGGTACGTCATCCAACTCGACGACGCCCTGATCAACGCGGTCGAGGAACTGCGGGCGCTGCTCGGCGACGAAGCGGGCGGGGACGCCGATTCCCGATCGTCGCCTCGCCCGCAGAGCGCCCTGTCGGTGCGCGAGGTGCAGGCTCGACTTCGTCGAGGCCGCACGATCGAGCAAGTCGCGCGCGAGGCCGGTGTCGAACCCGCGTGGGTGTCGCGCTTTGCCGTGCCGGTGCTCGCCGAACAGGCCGAGGTCATCCGCGCCGCCCGCGCAACGCGGATGTCGAAGTCGAGAATCGGCCTCTCGGCTGCGCCACTCGGGGAGTCGGTGTATCGCAACCTGGCAGAGCGCGGGGTGTTCGAGCCGCGTGAAGAACTCGACAGAGCATGGCGGGCCCGTCAGCTGACCGAAGGGATGTGGCTCGTCACCTTCAAGTACTCGGCGCGCGGCCACGACAACACGGCCACATGGGAGTACGACGAGACGACGGGAACGCTGCGGTCTCGCGGTCGCGTCGGCACGCTCATCGGATACCGCGAACCTCGACGCGTGCCCAAGGCCACCGCAGCATCGCGGCCGGCCAAGAAGGCAGCTGGCAAGAAAGCCGCGGCCGCGACCACTGCCCGTCAGTCGTCGTCCCGTCAAGCAACGAAGCGCGTCGCTGCCGCGCGTCGGGCCGCCGCGGCGCGCATGGTGTCCTATGCAGTGAAGGCAAC
>JBEEGD010000401.1:0-2945 GCA_041166685.1 Acidimicrobiaceae bacterium
ATGCATGGCAGCCGTGCGCTTCAGGTGGGACAGCAATGTGTGGCTCGTTGCACTCATCTCCGGCTCCTTCCGAGGGTTTCGGGGTATGAGTGCACGCTCGCATCGCGACGGACGATCGGAAATGAGGCTCGCTCGCGGCTTCGGTGTGGCTGCCTACACCGCTGCCAACTGGTCTTACGTTTGGAGGTCGTGCGATTGCGTCAGCGGACAGGAAGCGTCGTTAGCACGACGGTTCCGCCCCCGGAGGGACTTTTCAGGTGAAGCTGACCGCCGAGCGCCTCGATGCGGTCGGCGAGCCCGCGGAGCCCTGAGCCGCCGTCCATGCTCGCGCCGCCGCTTCCGTTGTCACGGATCTCGACGACGACTCCTTCGTTTGTCGTTGAGATCTCGACCCGCGCCTCGGTCGCGTTTGCGTGCTTGGCCGCGTTCGTCAGACTCTCGGCGACGACGTAATAGATGGCTGCTTCCACGCCCTCGTCGAGACGCAGTGCCGGAACGCCGGAAATCTCGACCGGGAACGGGGCGCGGTTCGCGATCGACTGGAGGGCCGGTTCGAGTCCGCGGTCGCTGAGGACCGCCGGATGAAGACCGCGGGCGAGCTCGCGGAGTTCCTCGAGCGCCAGCTTCAGGTCCTCGCCGACGCCGGCGAGCAACGTTTCTGCTGCCGCCGGATCGTCGCGCAGGCATTCCTGGGCGATTCGCAGGTGTACGGCGAGGGTGACAAGTCTCTGCTGGGCGCCGTCGTGCAGGTTGCGTTCGAGTCGTCGTCGCTCGGCCACGCTTGCTTCGACGATCCTCGCACGCGAGGCCGTCAGCTGATCGTGTGCTTCGGCGCTCTCGAGGGCGAGCGCGACGAGATTCGTGAAGTCGGCCAAACGCTGCTGCGCATCCGGAGGGAAATGGTCGGCACTTGCTGAGAACACGGACAACGTGCCCCAGAGACGGCCATCTGCGGTAATCGGTGCCATCACGGACGATCTGTAGCCGGCTAAGCGCGTCAGCCGTGCGGCTTCGCCAGGTAAGTCCGCGTAGTCGTCGATGCGCCCGCCCTCGTGCGAGGCGCGGTACACCGGGCTATCGGGGTCGCTGTAGGGGACAAGGGTTCCGACCTCGATGCCCGCACCTTCGCCGTCGTTCCAGCTCCCGACGACGACTGCAGAGTCCGCGTCGAATCGCACCGTGGCAGCCGTTCGTGCCTCGAGAAGGCGGCCTGCCTCCTCGGCGACTGCTTGGAACACTTGCTCTGGCTTCGCTGAGGACGCGACCAGCGTCGCGACGCGGCGGAGCGCGGCCTGCTCTCGCGCGAGGCGAATCGTCCGGTCGCGTGCCTCGGCACTCTCAAACCCCGGACCGGGTTCGGTGGTCTCCGTGCCAGCCTTCACATCATCACGCTAGCGCGCCATGAATCTTCCTGAAATGGACTGATCGTCGCGAGAGGAACCTTCCGCACGGTGCGAGTTCTAGAGCGCCACCGCATCAATCGGGAACGAGCAGCAGGCGAACTACAGCCGCTGACGGTGTGGGTGGCCACACCTCAGCGGCGTGCGGGCCGCCTTACCGTCGAGTCGTGCGTCGTCGAGTCTGAATTTCACTGCACTTTGACTCGACGGGAGGTTTGAGATGGGCGCCAACGTCAGCACGGTCATGGTTGTCGTCGCGCTTGCGACTGGTTTGTGGTGGGGGTTCTCGCGCGGACGTCGCCCGGCCCTGCTGGAGCTGTTCTCGATGGTCGCGCTGGCGTTGGCGGTTGCCACGGTCGTGGCCGGGGGCCTGCGCTGGCAGCTTGTCCTGTGGCAGGTTCTCGCGCTGGCGGTCGCGGCTGCCGCTGCGCTTCGACGCTGGCGGCCAGGGCACTCGCGCCGTTGGCGGCGGGTGGCCGGTCGAGGTCTGCTGATCGTCGGACTGGCGCTCGGCGGACTGGCGCTTCTAACCGCGTTCGTACCGGCCCTGCCGAAGCCCTCAGGGCCGCACAACGTCGGCAGCGTGGTCTTCCGCTGGACCGACAACAAGCGCTCCGAGACATTCACCGCTAACCCAACGGACCACCGGCAAGTCATCGCTCAGGTCTGGTACCCGACCGACGCGACGAGGGGCCGGGCGGTTCCGTACTTCGAGGCGCAAGGCCATCTGCCGTCCTCGATCGGAGGGCTGCCGTCCTTCTTGTTCGCTTCCTTCGGCAGCGTCGCGACTCATGCGACCGCCGCGACGCCGGTTAGCGCCGCGCAGCGAACCTGGCCGGTGTTGTTCTTCTCACCTGGGTTGTCGGTCCCGCGTGAGGAGTACACCGCTCTCAGCGCTGACCTTGCGAGCCGCGGCTACGTCGTCGTGGCACTCAGCGTGCCCTACGAGTCAGCGGTTTCGGTCCTGGGGGACGGCAGGGTCGTTGGTCAGACGACTCACCCGGACGTGATGGGGCCGCCGCCCCATCCTGCGCTCGAGCGCCTGATCGGGATCCGCGCCGCCGACAGCCGCGTCGTGCTTGACCAGCTCGGCCGGCTGACGCAACTCGAGCCGGGTTCGCCGCTAGCCGGGCACCTCGAGTTGCAGCACGTCGGGATCGTCGGTCATTCGATCGGCGGCGCGACCGCTGTTCAGGTCATGGCCAGCGACCCTCGGTTCAAGGTCGGTGTTGACCTCGATGGCAAGCTCTTCGGGACCGAGCCGGACGTGCGACTGAAGCGGCCCTTCCTCTGGATTCAGTCGGACGGATCCCAGACGACGGAGTACACGAACGGGCGCGAGCGTTTCCTCGCTCACCAGGGCGGCGGCGGGTCGCGGTTGCTTTTCCGGAAGAGCGTGCACATGAGCTTCAGCGACCACCCGGCGTACCTGTCGTCGCTTGGACGTCGCTTGATCGGTGGGGTGGCCGGCGTTGGGTCGCTGTCGCTCGCCGACATGACGTCAACGACCGCGGACGCGATCTCCGCCTTCGTCGGCTCGGCGCT
>JBEEGD010000402.1:0-7883 GCA_041166685.1 Acidimicrobiaceae bacterium
TGAAGACCGCAGGCGCCGGCGAGGTCACCAACGGCGGCAACATGCTCGTGGTACGGGACAGCGAAGGCTGGGAGTACTGGTACATCCACATCAACAACGACAACCCGGGTACCGACGACGGGCTGAATCCGCCTGAGTGGATGTTCGCGCCGGGCATCACCAGGGGCAGCAAGGTCGTGGCGGGCCAGTTCATCGCCTTCATGGGTGACAGCGGCAACGCGGAGAGCACCGCACCTCATCTCCACTTCGAGATCCACATGCCGGACGGAACGCCGATCAATCCGTACGACAGCCTCCTCGCCGCCGACCACAGTCCTGCGGCCGCTCGTTGGCTCCTGCGCGACGCCGCCGGAACGGGCACGGCCAGGTTCGACGTCAGCTACGGCACGCTGACGGACACACCACTCGCGTGCAATGTCGGGAACGGACACGACGACCTGACGGTGCAGCGAGGGAACGAGCTGCGCTTCCGCAAGACGCTGACCTCCGGCGAGGCCGACATGGGCGTGACCTTCGGCGACGTTGGCGACGTTCCGATCTGCGGGGACTGGGACGGCGACGGCATCGACACACCAGGCGTGTTCCGCAATGGAGTGTTCTTCGTTCGCAACTCGCTCGATTCCGGCCCGGCCGACATCGTGATCGGGTACGGCGACCCCGGCGACACGCCGGTGGTTGGCGACTGGGACGGCGACGGCAAGGACACCATCGGCATCTTCCGCGGCGGGCCGTTCTTCCTTCGCAACAGCCTGACGACCGGCGTCGCCGACGTGACGTTCGGCTACGCGGATCCCACGGACAAACCGTTCGTTGGTGACTGGGACGGCGACGGCAAGGACACCATCGGCGTGTTCCGTTCCGGCATCTGGTTCCTGCGCAACACGAACACGACAGGCATGGCCGACCAGACGTTCGCCTACGGGCTCCCCGACGACGTGCCGGTCGTGGGCGACTGGAACGGCACGGGCATCACGACCATCGGAGTCTTCCGCCCCCGGCCCTGACGCTTCCTGGTTCTCCCCTTCATACCGCCACACTCTTGTGTTCCTTTGAAGGGGAAAAGCAGGACGAAGGTGCCGTACGTGCAGTGACAGCTACGCTCCGCGGTCGTGCGCCGCTCACTTGCTCTCGTCGCGTTCCTCGGCATCACCGCCGGGTTCCTGGTCGTCGGTCCCCCCGCACCTGCAGGTGCGGCGACCGTCCCGGCCGGCTTCGTCGAGACCACCTTCGGCGGCCTGTCGGCGCCGACGGCGATGGCCTTTGCGCCTGACGGCGCGCTGTACGTCGCAGAACAGAGTGGCGCGCTTCGAGTCCTACGCAATGGCGCGATGAACGGGCAGCCGTTCGTCACGCTGTCAGTCGACAGCAACGGCGAGCGCGGCCTGCTCGGCGTCGCGTTCGCACCCGGCTTTCCCGCCGTGAACCGGGTGTACGTGTACTACACGGTGCCGGGCAGCCCGCCGCACAACCGCGTGAGTTGGTTCGCCGCGAACGGCGACGTCGCCGCCGGGGGCGAACACGTGATCATCGACCTCCCCAACCTCGGGCCGACCAACCACAACGGCGGTGCGCTGCACTTCGGTGTCGATGGCGCCCTCTACATCGGCGTCGGCGAGAACGCCAACGGTGCGAACGCCCAGAATCTCGCCACCCCGCTCGGAAAACTGCTGCGGGTCACCGCGGATGGCGATGCCGCCGCCGGCAACCCGTTCGCCGATGGTCCTGGTGGCAACGACGACCGCGTCTGGGCGTACGGCCTGCGCAACCCGTTCACGTTCAACATCCGGCCGTCAGACGGACATCTCTTCATCAACGACGTCGGCGCCAACAGGTTCGAGGAGATCGACGACGGCGTCGCGGGAGCGAACTACGGCTGGCCGCAGACCGAAGGACCGACGAACGCAGCGGGCGTGAACGGTCCGTTCTTCGCCTACGACCACAGCGAGGGCTGTGCCATCGCCGGCGGCACGTTCTTCGAATCGAACGGGCTCGGCCCCACATTCGCCGGGCGGTACTTCTTCGCCGACCTGTGCGGGGGTTGGATCCGGGCGATCGACCCGAACGACCGCTCGGTGGTGGAATTGGCGACCGGCGTCGGCGGCCCCGTCGACCTCGCCACCGGGCCGGATGGGGCGCTGTGGTACTTGGCGCACGGCAGCGGTGAGGTCGGGCGCATCGCGCGCAACACCGACAGCCCGCGCACGCTCTTCCTGCGCAACTCGGCGTCGTCGGGCAGCGCGAACGGATCGTTCACGTTCGGTGCACAAGGCGACATCCCGCTGTTCTGCGATTGGGATGGCAACGGCACCGACACCATCGGCGTGTTCCGCAACGGCGGTTTCTTCCTCCGGAACTCGAATACGGCTGGCGCGGCAGAAGGCACCTTCAGCTTCGGCGACCCGGGCGACGTTCCGGTGTGCGGTGACTGGAACGGCGACGGCAAGGACTCCGTGGGGGTCTTCCGCAATGGCGTCTTCTACCTCCGCAACACGAACCGCACCGGCGTCGCGGACCTGACCGCCGGCTTCGGCGACCCCGGTGATCGGCCGGTCGTGGGCGATTGGGACGGCGACGGCGACACCAGCATCGGCGTGTTCCGTAACGGCGTGTTCTTTCTCCGAAACAGCAACTCGACCGGACCGGCCGGCATTGTCTTCGGCTACGGCGGCGCCGGCGATGTCCCCGTCGCCGGCGACTGGGACGGCAACGGTTCGGTCACCGTCGGCGTGTACCGACCTGGTGTCTTCCTGCTGCGGAATGCCAACTCCACCGGTGTCGCGCAGATCAACGCGCCGTTCGGTGATCGCGGCGATACGCCGGCGGTCGGCAACTTCGACGGCACACCCGGAACCGGAATCGCCGTCGCCCGCTAGCCCCTGCCCCTCGTTTTCCCCTTCAAACAGACACAGAAGTGTGTTCGTTTGAAGGGAAAAATCATCAGGGGCGGGCGCGGAGCATTGGCGGGGCGAGTTTGAGGAAGCCTCCAAAGGAACGCAGTCGCCGTCGCGCGACTGGCCACCTTCCATGAAGCGCGTAGGACGCCGTCGCGAACAGATGACGGAGCGGGAACCACAGCACGAGTCGCCACGGCGCGTGCTTGGCAACGACGAGCAGACGGTTGCGCTCTTTGTAGTACTCGGCGAAGTCTGATCCGCTGACCGCGGTTGCGGAGTGCTCGTGATCGACGACGCTCTGCGGCACGTACCGATACCTCCAGCCGGCCTGTCGGCCCCGCAACCCGAGCTCGACGTCTTCGTAGTAGAGGAACAGCCGCTCGTCGAACAACCCGCACTCACGCAGGTAATCCGCTCGCAGGAGCACCGCTCCCCCGCACCACAGGTCCACGTCCTCTTCTCGGTCGTACTGTCCCGCGTCCGGCTCGTCGAATCCTCGGTCGACGCCGTACCAGTCAGACCGGAGGATCGTGCCCACGTTGTTGATCACGGGTACGCCCATGAAGCGGATCTTCGGGCTGGCCGCCGCCACGCTTGGATCGGCGTCGAGGGCGCCCACCAACGGCGTCAGCCATTCCGGGTCGGCCACCGCATCGTTGTTGAGCAGCGCGACCGCGTCGACTCCTTCGAGGTCGCCGATACCCAGGTTGGCGCCGCCGGCGAAGCCGAGGTTGCGCTCAGAATGCAGGACACGCACCTCGGGCCACGGAACCGCTACTGGGGACGCGGACGCGTTGTCGACGAGCACGATCTCCAGTTCGCCGTCCCACGCCGTGGCGCGCAACGACTCGATGCACCGCGTCGTGAGCTCGCCCCCGTCGTGGTCCACGACCACGGCTCGTAGGTGCCGCAGGCTCACACCAGCTCACGGACGAGCTGGTGCAGTGACTCCTCGAAGTGCGGCAACAGTGGCCAACCCAGCCGGCGGAGTGCTGCATTGTCGAGCACCGAGTTGGCCGGACGCGGTGCAGGTCGCGGCGGGTCGAGCTCCTTCGTCGAGATCGGACCTACGCGGGCGACGTCGGCACCAGCCGCCTTGAACACCGCTCGCGCGAACTCGAACCACGACACCGCGCCCTGGTTGGTCACGTGAAAGAGACCGCCACGATGCTCGAGCGCGAAGCGGCGGAGGACCGGAACGAGATCGGCGACGATCGTCGGATGCCCGATCTGATCGTCGACGAATTTGGGATCGACGCCGTCAGCTGCGAGCCGCAGCAAGGTCTTCACCATGTTGTTGCCGTAACGCCCGCAGACCCAGGAGATGCGAACGACGGCGGCATCGTCGCTGACTGCGGCCACCGCCTGCTCGCCCGCCCACTTCGATCGGCCGTACTCGGACATCGGATTGGGCACGTCGGACTCGTCGTACGGCGTCGGTTTGGTGCCGTCGAACACGTAGTCAGTGGAGATGTGAACCAGATGGGCGCCGACTTCCTTCGCGGCCTCGGCGACGTAGCCAGCACCGGCTGCGTTCACGGCGTGCGCGCGTTCGGGGTCGGATTCGCAGGCATCGACGGCCGTCCACGACGCGGCGTGGATGATCGCAGCGGGGCGCACTGCCTGGCACAACTGCAACACGGCGTCGCGATCCGTGACGTCGAGTCGCGCGTGGTCGGCGGCGGTCACGTCGTCGCCTTCAGCGATGCACAACTCGACCAGCTCGCGCCCGACTTGGCCGCCCGCGCCCGTGACGAGGACGTTCATGGCTGCTTCAGCGGACGCCACCACCACTCATTGTCGCGGTACCACGCGACGGTGGCATCGAGGGCCTCGTCAAGCGTGCGTTGCTTGCGCCACCCCAGCGCGGTGATCTTCGAGATGTCGACGGAATAGCGACGGTCGTGACCCAACCGATCCTCGACGTAGTCGACCATCTCCTCTCCGGCACCGAGCAGCGACAGCAGCTTGTCGACGAGCACACGATTGGGCGTCTCGTTGCCTGCGCCGATGTTGTAGATCTCGCCGAGCTCGCCTTTGTGCAGCGCGAGCAGCACACCCGCGCAATGGTCCTCGACGTAGAGCCAGTCGCGCTCGTTCAGCCCGTCGCCGTACAGGGGGATCTTCTTGCCCTCGAGCAGGTTCGTCGTGAAGAGCGGGATCGCTTTTTCGGGGTACTGGTACGGACCGAAATTGTTCGTGCACCGGGTGACGGTGACGGGGAGGCCGTACGTGTGGTGGTACGAGAGCGCGATGAGATCCGATCCCGCCTTCGACGCCGAGTAGGGCGAGCGAGGCTCGAGCGGATCGGTCTCCTTGGAGGATCCGACTTCGACCGAGCCGTAGACCTCGTCGGTGCCGATGTGCACGACTCGCCCCATCTCGAGCCGCCGAGCCGTGTCCATCACGATGTTCGTACCGAAGCAGTTGGTGTTGATGAAGTCGTCCGGCCCGGCGATCGATCGGTCGACATGACTCTCCGCCGCGAAGTGCACTACCGCGTCGTGCCCCGCCATCGCGTCCTCGAGCGTGCCGGGGTCACAGACGTTGCCCTTCAGGAACTTGAAGCGCGGGTCGTCGTCGACATCCTTCATCGTCGAAAGGTTGCCGGCGTACGTGAGCGCGTCGTAGACGGTCACCTCGTCGTCCGTGTTGGCGAGGACGTGGCGCACGTAGTTGGAGCCGATGAACCCGGCCCCGCCGGTAACGAACTGCTTCATCTCACTTGCTCACTCACGTTCTTGCGTCGTTCAACCACCGTATGAGGGGTCCGGCAGCGCAATTTCACGTGCGGAGGGAGAAGTGGGGCTGCCACTGCGGGTCGATGTCCGAGCGCAGTGGGTTCTTCTGATCGCGCGCTGACAGGATCGGGTCCTTGATGCCCCAGTCGGCGCCGACCGCGGGATCGTCCCACGCGACGCCGAGCTCGTCAGCGGGGTTGTAGTAGTTGTCAACCAGGTAGGTGATCGTCATGTCGGTCAACGCACCGAAGCCGTGAGCCACCCCGGGCGGAATGAACACACCCCGATGACGATGGGTGCCGTCGTCTTCACGGCCGAGGTCGATCATCAAGGTGTTGCCGTCGGTGGGCGAGCCCGTGCGCAAGTCGTGGAGCACGACGCGGGCCGTTCCCTCGGGGACGTACCAGTAGTCCGCCTGGTGCAGGTGGTAGTGCAGCCCGACGACGGCGCCGGCTTGCCGATCGCCTCGATTGCCCTGGACCATCTCGCGGCCGAGCGGGAACCACTCGCGCCGGTAGGTCTCGACGAAGAAGCCGCGCTGGTCGCCATGCACGTCAGGGTCGACCACGTAGACGCCGACGATCACGTCGGACTCGTTCACCTTTGCCATCGAAGGCTCACTCCAAATCGATCGAGCAGTGGTCGCCGACCATCACGCGCGTCGAACTCGGTCGCTGACCAGAGCGAATGATCTCGACGTAGCGACCGATCAGCGAATCGGTCAGACGGGGTACTCCGATGATACGGCTGTGCTCGAGCACGACGGAGTGCTCGAGCTCGGAGTCCACGATCTCGCAGTCGTTGGCGACCGCCGTGAACGGCCCGACATACGAGTTCACCAATCGCGTGCGCGCCCCGATCACGACCGGACCACGCACGTGGGAGCCCACCAACTCGGCGCCCTCCTCGATGATCACGCGACCATCGACCTGGGAACCGTCGTCGATCTTTCCGGCGATGCTTGGTTCGATCGTCTCGAGCACGCGGCGATTGGCCTCGAGCAACGGATCTTTCTTCCCGGTGTCGAGCCACCAGCCCTCGAGCACTTCGTGGATCACGCGATGGTCGTTGTCGATCAACCATTGGATCGCGTCGGTGATCTCGAGCTCGCCGCGGTCAGACGGCGCGATCGAACGCACTGCTTCATGGATGGAGGCCGTGAAGAGGTAGACGCCGGCGAGCGCCAGGTTGGACGGTGGATCCGCCGGCTTCTCGACCAAACGGACGACATGGCCCTGCGCATCGACCTCCGCCACGCCAAAACGCTGAGGATCGGGAACGGGGCACAACAGGATCTGCGCCTCTGGCGGCCGATGATCGCCGTCGAGGGTCGGCTCGTCGGCTCGCCGGCGGTCGGCCTCGAAGCGCTCGACGAACCGGGTGACACCCTGCTGGATCATGTTGTCGCCGAGATACATGATGAAGTCGTCGTCGCCGAGGAAGTCACGGCTGATCAGCACGCAATGGCCGAGGCCCAAAGGCTCGGCCTGCTGGATGTACGTGATGTCGACACCCCAACGGTTGCCGTCCCCCACGGCCGCCATGATCTCCGCGCTCGTGTCGCCCACGACGATTCCGAACTCGCGGACGCCCGCGTCGATCATGTGCTCGAGGCCGTAGAAGAGGATCGGCTTGTTCGCCACCGGTACCAACTGCTTGGCGCTGGTGTGCGTGATGGGGCGGAGGCGCGTGCCGGCCCCGCCGGAAAGAATCAGACCCTTCATCGCGGCACCGAGTGTGGCACGGACAGCGGCGGCGCCACCATCCGACCAGTCCGACTGTAGGCACGACAGATGAGCAAAATTACCTAGTCAAAGGCGCGCACAACCGGCCGGTACGCCCGATTTCGACTCGCATTTCCACTCAAGGAATCACTGAGATCGTGCCGATCCCCAATGGGCAGATGCACTCACTGGGAGATTCGATGCGCACCCCATCCGGACCACGCAACCTACGCCGATCCATGGCCCAAGGGTTTCTCGCTGCACTGGTAATTCTGACCAGCCTCACGCTTGCTTCGACCTCGCCGGCGCACGCTGCTGCGGGAACAGACGAGCAAGACTTTCTCAATCAGACGAATGCCTCACGCGCGCAGAACGGGCTGAGTGCGCTGCAGTGGGATGACAGCCTCGCCAACATCGCGAGGGCATGGTCGGACCAGATGGCCGGCTCGACGACGCTGTCGCACAACGGCAACCTCGTGGCCGAGGTCAACGAGCAAGTGACGTCGGAGTGGACGCGGATCGGC
>JBEEGD010000403.1:0-7891 GCA_041166685.1 Acidimicrobiaceae bacterium
TCCCGTGCACGTCGAACGCCTCGCCGCGCTCGACACTGATCTCGCCCTCACCACCAACGGCACCAGCCTCGGGCTCATCGCCCACGACCTGGCTGCGGCCGGACTGAAGCGCATCAACGTGTCGCTCGATTCGCTGCAACGTGATCGAGTCCTCGCCATCACCCGGCGCGACTGCCTCGACCAGGTGATCGATGGCATCGACGCCGCCATCGACGCCGGCCTGTCGCCGGTGAAGGTGAACGCGGTGTTGGTGCGCGGTGTGAACGACGACGAGGTCGTCGACTTCGCCACGTTCGGACGCGAGCGTGGCGTGAGCGTTCGCTTCATCGAGTTCATGCCGCTCGACGCCAGCGGCGAATGGACGTCGGACAAGGTCGTCGCCCGCGACGAGATCGTGCGCACGATCGGCGAGGTGTATTCGCTGGAGCCGGCGGGGGAGGACCACACGGGGCCCGAGCCGGCTGAGGTGTTCCGTTACGCCGACGGCAAAGGTGACTTCGGGGTCATCGCCAGCGTCACGAACGCGTTCTGCGATTCGTGCGATCGGGTCCGCCTCACCGCCGACGGCCAGCTGCGGTCGTGTCTGTTCGCCCTCGACGAGCTCGATCTCCGGGCGTTGCTCCGGGGCGGGGCCACCGACGACGACCTCGCCGCCGCGGTCGAGCGCTGCGTCGCGGCCAAGTGGGCCGGCCACGCCGTGAACCAGGTGCAGTTCATTCGGCCGAACCGGTCGATGAGCCAGATCGGCGGCTGACCAGGACCGCAGCACCTAGACTTCCCGTGCATGTCCGACCGCGGGCTCACTCATCTTGATCCGCTCGGACGCGCCCGCATGGTCGACGTCACTCCGAAAGAGGCGACGCACCGGCGGGCGGTCGCCCGGGGCCGGGTCTACATGCAGCCCGACACCACGTCGTTGATCGCTCGGGGGGCCATCACCAAGGGTGATGTGCTGGCGGTGGCCCGCGTGGCCGGAATCCAGGCCGCGAAGCGCACACCCGATCTGATTCCGTTGTGTCACCCGCTGCTGGTGGGCTCGGTACTGGTCAATTTCCGCATCGAGGACGCCTACATCGAGGTCGAGGCCCAGGTCGACACCGTCGACCGCACGGGCGTCGAGATGGAGGCCTTGACCGCCTGCTCGATCGCCGCGCTGACGATCTACGACATGTGCAAATCGGCCGATCGCTCGATGGTGATCGGCGATTTGACCTTGTGGGAGAAGACCGGGGGGCGCTCAGGGAGCTACCGCCGGGCCCTCGAACTGGACGACGACGCCCTGGGCCTCTGAGCGAGAAACGTCCTGCAAACTTTTGCAAGCAGGGGCTGGACGCTCGACGTCGAATCGTAGTAGAACCGTAACACCGCGATCGAGTCGTAAAGCGGGCGTCCCCTCGTTCACCGGACCGCAACCCATCCACCATGTCTTTGGCGCGGAGGGTTACGTTCCCTGAGTCACAAAGGTAGGCACGGAGCGTGACCCTGTTGGTGCTTTTCATCCTGGCGGTCATCTGGGCGGCGGTCTTGTTGCCCCCCTACCTCCAGAACCGCAGCGAGAGCCGTCCGGCCGACTCCATCTCTTCGTTCCAGCGTCAACTGTCGGTGCTCGAGCGTCGGTCCGTGATCGTGAATCCCGCGCTGCAACGTTCCGCGCCGGCTGGCCACCGCCAGGCCGTGTCGGCGGCGCTGCGCCTGTCCCGCAACGAAGCCAAGAAGCGGCGCCGCGACGTGCTGTTCACGCTCGCCGGTGCCGCGGGGCTCACCTTCCTCATGGCCCTGATGCTCGGTGGATCCGTGTGGGGCCTGCAGTTGATCTGCGACGTCCTGCTCGCCGCCTATGTCGTGTTGCTCGCGCAGACGCAGCAACGTGTCGTCGAGCGCGACGACAAGGTGCGCTACCTGCCGAGCCGCACCGCGCGCCCCGAGCCGGCGTTCCTGCTGCGCCGCTCCGGCAGCTAACCTTCTCGTTCTTGCGCTGATCGACCCCTCATACGGTGGTCGTGCGGCGCAATTTGGAGCAGGCTGCCGGCGTGAGTCGTCGGGCCGAACTGCGTGAACTCGTCGATGGCGCCACCGCGTCGCTGACCGCCGCCAATCAAGCTCGCGAGACCGGTCTCGCGGCCTGTCGGCGAGTCATCCGTGTCTCAGGCAGTGCCATCCGAGCCGTGCACCGGCTCGACGTCGACGAAGCATCGACACTGATCGCCGAAGCCGAACGGGCGTTGCGCGAGGCGCAGGACGTTCTCGAACCTCACCCCGCGGTTGCGTACGCGGGCTTCCTCACGGATGCCGAGAAGGAGTTCGTCGAGGCGAAGCTGACGTTCGCGCTCGTGCAAGGAACGCCGCTGCCCTCGGCCGCCGACCTCGCGGTGATGCCGGCGTCATGGTTGAAGGGTGCGGCGGAGGCTGCGAGTGAGATGCGTCGTCATCTGCTCGACCGCCTGCGCGCCGGTGACCTCGATCATGGTGAGGAGCTGCTCGTGGTGATGGACGATGTCTACGACGCCCTCATCACTGTCGACTTCCCCGATGCCATCACGGGCGGATTGCGACGCACGCTCGACGCGTTGCGGGCAGTGCTCGAGCGCACCCGCGGCGACGTCACCACCACGGTGCTGCAGACCCGACTACGTGAGGCCATCGAATCGTCTGTGCCGCCCGGCTGACCCGCGGGACTATCCTCGCTTCTCCACCCAGGGGGTGTAGCTCAGCCCGGTAGAGCGCCTCGGTCGCATCGAGGAAGTCGTGGGTTCGATTCCCATCACCTCCACTTTTGTGTACTGCCGTTCGCAGGAGTGCACGGAAGTCCACAGCTGTCGCAGCCGGGTGTGTGGAGGCGTTTCGCCTCCACACGCGTGTGACCTGGGGTTTCGCGCCCCAGGTTCGAATCGTCGATTCCGCGACTTCGCCGGTCGGCCGTTGACTTCATTGGCATCATCGCCACAACGGAGACGAGAAATCGAGTGCCGTTGCTACCACGGTTGCTCCCATTTTCGGGCTCGGGCGTGGTGGTGCGCCACACCTTCGGAATGTGTCGGGCCACCTCGCCGGGAGCGAAGTTGCAGAAGAGCGCGTCCACCACCTCGGCCGGGGCAGCGGTGCCGCCCGTCCGGCGAAGTAGGTGTCCCCGTAGTTGGTGAACCCGAGGGCGAACATCGTCTCGTTGGGTTCATCGGCTGAGTAAGGGATGACACCAATCGGCTCGACCAGCTCGAACATCCGGCGTGACATCGAGTTCATGGCCGACTCCTACTGCTGCGCGCCCAGCCGCCCTTGCGGACCTCGACGACGTTCCGGCCTCGTGATACTGGAGCCGTGCCACGGCTGGTCACGACGTACTCGACGCTGGACTGGTCTGCAGACGGCACGCTGGTCTCGAAGACCCGCTTGCCCGCGCTCGACGCGCGACGACGCTTCCGCAACGAGCTGCGGATCAATCGGCTCCTGAGTGCGCACCGGCCGCCAGTCCAGACGCCACCACTCGTCGCCTGGGACGTGCAACATCGGCGGCTCACCTTCGCCGCGCCGCCCGCCGGCCGGCGTTAGGTCGCGCTCGCGTTCAATGGAACGCATCACGGAGTCTCGCGGAGCTGATGGACTGGGCAGTGTGGAAGACGTTCAGTGCCGCCCAGCCGGAGTTGAGGACTTTCCCTTTCTCGCGACGATGCTCGGCGAGGCCGCAGTCTGGCGACCTGACAATCCGACGCCGACCGCGGACGAGGTGATGGCCGATCCGCGATACGCGATGTACCTCACCGGATGGCCGAGGCAAGGCGACTATGGGCTGGTCGCCGAACAAGACGGACGGGTGGGCGCAGCCTGGTACCGCACCTACACCGAGGCGAACCATGGCTACGGTTTCGTCGCAGAGGATGTCCCCGAACTGTCGATCGCAGTCATCGCGTCGCGTCGGCACGAGGGAATAGGACGACGACTCCTTGTTGACCTCATCGACGCCAGCGTTGCTCAGGGATACTCAGCCATAAGTCTCAGTGTCCGCGAGGACAATCCGGCGCGTGGCCTCTACGAGTCGGCTGGCTTCGTGATGATCGAGAAGCACGGAACGTCTTGGACAATGGTCCGACACGAGGAGCAATCGAACTGAGCGGAGACCCGACAGATTGTCGTTGATTCATCCGTCATTGCGAGTGTCGCCGCAGGTCGTAGTGCAGTGCCAGCTTCCTGGGGCGTATCCCCGAAGTGCCGTTGGGGACACAGCTTGCGGGACGTAGGTTGTGGCGATGACGTACAGGGCGCCTCCATAGAGGTTCACGTTCACGCGCCGAAGACCGTTCGCACGAACAGAGATGACCAGGCTCTGAGGAACCGGTCGTCGTCGATCGAGAGCGGCGGCGATCCGAACGTCCAGGTCGTCCGGCGCAGGGCGACGAGCGAGCCGAGCACGGCGACCGCTGTCGCCTCCGGGTCAGCCACGAACGGGGCGATCACGCTGATCAGAGTCGCTGTCGCCCGGTAGCTCAGATCGACGGCGCGCAGCTTCACCTCGGCCGTCACCGCGCCCAGGCGAGGACCGTCGTGCTCGAGGAGACGTGTGAGCCCTTCGAGTCGGTCCATTTCGGCGAGGAACACGCGAGCGAGGTTGACCATGAGCGCTTGCAGGGCTTCGGGGTCAGTCGAACCGCCCAGGTCGAGCGACTCGAGCCCGCCGGCGATCGCGTCGGCATCGTCGAGATAGCGGTGCACCGCCGCGTCGAGGAGTTCGTTCTTGTTCGCGAAGTGCTTGTACAAGCCCCCTCGTCGTGGCTGCAGGCCGACTGCCTCCTCCAAGTCGGCGACGGAGGTGGCGTCGAAGCCGCGCTCGGCGAACAGCCGCATGCCGGCGTCGAGGAGCTTTTGCCGTGTGTCAGTGCGTCGTGCCATCCTTCGTCCTAAAGGTAATCGATCGATTGCGATTGGAGAGCGACATGCCGACTCAGATTCGGCCCACGCAACCCGAGCGCGAACCGGGCGCACTACGCCGCTGGTTCTCGAGACTGGCGACGACCCGCCCCTTGCTCTTCCTGTCACGCCACATCAGCTGGAAGCTGGACCCGGTGCTGTTGCGCCTCAGCGGCGGTCGGATCGCGACGACCCTGATGCTGCCGACGGCCGTCCTCGAGACGCGCGGAGCACGAACCGGCGCACCCCGCCAAAACGCTGTCATCTACTGGCATGACAAGGACCGGATCACGATCGCGGCCTCGCAAGCGGGTGCACCACGGAACCCCAGCTGGTACTACAACCTGGTCGCGAACCCCGACGTAACCTTCGGCGGCCAGCCAATGCGCGCGTCCGTCGTCGCCGAGCATGACCGCGACCGCCTCTGGCAGCTCGGCGACCGAGTCTTCCCAGCGTTCGCCACGTATCGGCGCCAAGCACTCGCGGCGGGCCGGACGATCCCCCTGATCCAGCTCGAACCTCGCGAGAGCGAGCGTCACGACGGCAGGGCGGCCCAGTGAGCACCGCAGCAGTCGCCTGCCGAGCACTTACCTACGTTTGTTCTCGACGGACATCGTCGGCGAGGTGCGCGTGGGGCGAGGGGTGTTCGGCTCGTGCGAGTGGAAGACTTGGTGAAGCGGCGCGGGAGGCACGTTGAGGGGGTGTCGGCGCGTTCTCGCTCGCCGTCGTCCTGATCATCTTTCGGTGAGTCCAGTGAGGAGGCCGGCGATGAGGGTGTCGAGGACGAGGTCGGCTTCCGCTCTGGCGGCGCGGGGGTCGGAGGCGCGGGCGATATAGAGCGACGCGCCGTAGAGACCACCGAGCGCGACATGGGTGAGCGCGTCGATCGCCATCCCGGCGAAGGTGCTGGTGCCCAGCAGGGGAGTGAGGACCGTCCGCAGCATCGGCAGCTCGACGGGGTCGATGCCGACTTCCATCACTTGTGCTTGCAGGACCGACACGCTGTCGAGCACCACGATGCGCCGGAACGACGGCTCGAGGCAGGCGTCGAGGAACATCGACAGACCCGCGCGCACGGCGTCCCACGGTGACGATTGCGACGCGGCCGCTGCCATGACGCGAGCCACGACCTCGGCCTCGACCGTTTCGTAGACGGCGCGAAACAGCGCTTCCTTCCCCGGGAAGTGGTGGTAGAGGGCGCCGCGGGCGACTCCGGCCTGCTGGATGATGTCGTCGATCGACGTTGACGCGTAGCCGTGCTCGGTGAAGTTCGTGCGGGCTACGTCGATCAGGAGGCTGCGGGTGGCCTCGGCTTGGCGGGCTCGGAGCGGTTTGACAGCCACGGGCGGAGGGTACCAAGCTGACCGACAATCGGTCACCGACCAGAAGTCGGTCATCGTATGACCAGTCGGTCCCCGGAAGGAGCCCGGATGTCAACGTCGACACTCGCTCGGACGGTCCGCCAGCGCGACATGCCGTCGGCGGAGCAGCGGCTGCGGTCGGCGGCGTTGGTGTTCGCCGCCGCGGTCGCGGTCCACGGCGCCGATCACCTCCGCCGCGGCGTCGACGTGGTCACGACCACGGTGCTGGCGGCTGGTGGCCTCCAGTTCCTGCTGGGGGCGATCACTGTGGTTCTCATCTTGCGACGTCACCGGTGGGCGGCGCGGGCGGCGATCGCAGTGGGGTTTGCCAGCGCGATCGGTTTCACCGCGGCGCACCTGCTCCCGCACTGGAGCGCGTTCAGCGACGCGTTCACCGGCGGCCACGTCGCGCCGAAGGTCACCGCACTGTCGTGGGCTGCCGCGCTCTTCGAGATCGGCGCGGACATTGCACTCGGCTGGTCCGGGGTTCGTGTGCTCCGGCTCGAGCGACGACGTACGACCGCACGGAGCTCGCAATGAGGACCGCGAGCGCTCGCCGCGTACCGGTATCCGTGCATGAGCCGCTCATCGGAGCCGGCCGGTATGACTACGCCGACGCCTTCGAGATTCAACTCGACGAGTCCGACGCCCGGTCGGCCGAGGAGTTCGCCCGCTGCGCGCTCGAGGACGCGCCGTCGCTGGTGCGCGGGGTCGTGTGGGTTGCGCATCGGTATCTGTTGCGGTTGCGGCTGGGCTCGCGGTCATCGCCGGATCATGTGTTCGGCTGGAAGATCCGCACCTCGGAACCAGACGTGCTCTGTCTCGAGGCGCAGTCACCGTTGCTAGGCCGCGGCGTGATCGTGGGTCGGAGACCCGACCGCGCTCGCACGGTGATCACCACCTACGTGTTCTTCGACCGGCCAGCCATCGCCCGCGTGCTATGGACGATCGCGGGTCCCCTGCATCGCCGAGTCGCGGTCTACCTGTTGGAATACGCCGCCGCGCACGCACAACCTGCCGACGATCTGGCGCGGGTGTGCTGATGCCACTTCCGAACTCGGCGCACACCGCACAGCCGTGGCGGATCCATGACCTGACACCGGACTTCCGGCTCGAAGACGTCTGGGAACTGCCTGCGCTCCTCGGCGCGGATGACTTTCCTCGGCTGGTGGACATGATCGCGAACTTCGACCTGTCCCAGAGCTCGTCGCTGGCAGTACGCACGCTCGTCGCCGCCCGATGGAAGCTCGGCGCACTGTTCGGTTGGGACGAGCCGCAAACCGATGTCGACTCCCAACAGCCGACACTGCGCGGCCGCCTCCCCGCCGATCTTCGCGACGCGCCCCGCGGTCCGGAATCCGACACGCTCCCGTTCTCCTCGCTGTATCTCACCGACGACGAGTGGGCCGCGGAACTGGCGAACCGCACCATGCACGGCGTCATCCACCTCGGTCGCGTCCCCGACCCGCACGGCGGCTTCCGCGCGCAGATGGCGATCCTGGTCAAACCCAACGGGCTCTGCGGGACGGCCTACATGGCGGCGATCAAACCGTTCCGCCACCTCATCATCTACCCGACGATGCTCCGAGAAGGAGAGCGGACCTGGCAATCACTCGCCTCGACCCGACAGC
>JBEEGD010000404.1:0-3414 GCA_041166685.1 Acidimicrobiaceae bacterium
GACGGCGGCTACCAGGTGGTTGCCCGCGTGTGTCGCTCGCTGATGGCCAAAGCCGGCGCGCCGGTGCCTCGTCGGGGGCGGGGTGAGTCTTTGGTCTCGCCCTCGATGCGTGCGCTGGGCATCACCAGCCGCGAGCTCGACGTGCTCAAGCTGATCGCCGAGGGCCTCTCCAACCGCGAGATCGCCGAACGGCTCTTCCTCTCCCCGAAGACGGTCGAACGGCACCTGACCAGCCTGTTCGACCGCACGGGCATCCGGAACCGAGGGGACCTCGGCCGGTTCGCCCAGTCGCAACCTGGGTGGGACCCCGCCACTAATTGAGGGTGGGGCACCCGATGTGGGCGACGGCGGACTCCGCGCACGATGCCCCCATGGAAACCACCGTTCATGAAATCGCACAAGACGTGTACCGCCTGTCCACCTGCGTCCCTGACGCGGCACCCGGCGGGTTCACGTTCAACCAGTACCTGATCGACGCCGATGAACCGCTCCTGTTCCACTGTGGTCCTCGCCAGATGTTCGAGTTGGTCGCGTCCGCGGCCGCCCGGGTCCTTCCGCTCGACCGGCTGCGGTGGATCAGTTTCGGTCACTACGAGTCCGACGAATGCGGATCGATGAACCAATGGTTGGCCGCCGCGCCGAATGCCGAGATCGCCTTCAACGGGCTCGGCTGCATGGTGTCGGTTGGCGACATGGCCGACCGTCCGCCCCGCGCCCTCGAGGACGGCGAGGCGCTCGACCTCGGCGGCCACCGCGTGCGCGTGATCACCACCCCGCATGTTCCTCACGGGTGGGAGGCGCAAGTGATGTTCGACGAGACGACATCGACGCTGCTCTGCGGCGACCTCTTCACTCAGGTCGGCGAGCCGCCGGCTCTCGTCCACGACATCGACGTGGTCACACCGGCGCTCGAGGCCGAAGCCATTTTCAAGGGATCGTGCTTGACGTCCGCCACCGCGCCGACGATCCGTAGCCTCGCTGATCTGGCGCCCCGCACGCTCGCACTCATGCACGGCCCGGCGTTCGCGGGCGACTGCGTCGCCGCCCTGAACGGGCTCGCCGACGGCTACGCCGACCTGTTCACGACATCGACCGACGCTGTCGTGGTTCGATGACCCCCGAGAGGAGACCAACATGACATCACCAGTCCGTCCTTTCCAGCATCACATCGCCCTCACTGTGACCGACCTCGACGCCAGCCTCGACTGGTACTCGAAGGTGTTCGGGATCACCCTGCAGATGGAGGGACCGCACGAGGGTGGGTACATGAAGTTGCTCACCACCGAGGCGTTCGATTTCGTGATCGTGCTCCACCGTCACGATGCGAACGAGAACGAGCTGTTCGCCGAGTCGCGGACAGGCCTCGACCACCTCGGGTTGGGTGTACCGACCCGTGCCGACCTGGTGGCGTGGCAGGACCACCTGGAGGCCAACGGCGTCGTGCGCAGCGACATGGCCAACAAGCCGCTCACACAGTCGCCGATCGCCGAGGAGGACTACGGATCGGTGCTCGTGTTCCGCGACCCTGACAACATCCAACTCGAGATGTTCTCGCCCCCGGGCACCTGACACTCCTTTGTCGCTGTCGATTTTCGCCCTCCTCATTCGTCTCATGGGCGACCACCCACGGAGGAGGAAGCGATGAAGTACATGCTGTTGATCCATCAGGGCACGTCGCCCACGCCGCTCGACCCAGAGGCGTGGGCGACGTTGTCGAACGACGAACAGCAGGCGGTCTACGCGGCGTACAAGAAGATCAACGAGACGCCGGGTGTCACGCCAGGGAACGGCCTGCAGCCCCCGGAGACCGCGACGACCGTCCGAGTGCAGGGCGACAAGACGATCACGACCGACGGTCCGTTCGTCGACACGAAGGAAGCGCTGAACGGCTACCTCGTCTACGAGGCCGACGACCTCGACGCGGCGATCGAGCTTGCAGCCGCGATCCCGGCCGCCCGACTCGGCGGCGCGATCGAGGTGCGGCCGATCATGGAGTGGTAGTAGGGGTAACCGGCAGTGAGCCTCGAGAGGACCTTCCGCGACGAGTGGGGAGGAGTAGTCGCCGCGCTGATCGGCTTCCTCGGCGACTTCGACCTCGCCGAGGAGGCCGCGCAGGAGGCCTTCGCGATCGCCGCCGAGCGCTGGCCGCGCGACGGACATCCCGCCAACCCACGCGCGTGGCTCATCACAACGGCACGCAACAGAGCGATCGATCGCCTTCGACGCGATCAGACGCTGGTCACAAAGACGGCCTTACTTCGGGTGTACGAGGTCGCGGAGGACGCGATGATCGCGACGACGTTTCCAGACGAGCGACTCGAGCTCCTCTTCACGTGCTGTCATCCGTCCCTTGCCGTCGACGCGCAGGTCGCACTGACGCTGCGGACGCTCGGCGGGCTGACGACCGAGGAGATCGCGCGCGCGTTCCTGGTGCCCGAGCCGACGATGGCGCAGCGACTCGTACGAGCGAAGCGCAAGATCAAGGCCGCCGGCATCCCATTCCGGGTGCCTCCGGATCACCTGCTCGCCGATCGCCTCGGCGCCGTGCTCGCCGTCGTCTACCTCATCTTCAACGAGGGCTACAGCGGCCGGAGTGACTTGGCCGCGGAGGCGCTGTGGCTCGGGCACGCGCTCGTGACGCTGATGCCCGCTCAGCCCGAGGCGCACGGTCTGCTGGCGATGATGCTGCTGCACGACTCCCGCCGCGACGCGCGGTTTCGAGACGGCGAGGTGGTGTTGCTCGCCGATCAGGATCGCTCGCTGTGGGACACCGAGCAGATCGCTCGCGGGCGCGAGATGCTCGACCGAGCCCTCACCCTGGGCGGCCGGGGGCCGTACGTCGTGCAGGCGGCGATCGCGTCCCTGCATGCCGACGAGCCGCGCGACGCACCCCAAATCGCCGCGCTGTATGGCGAGCTCGCCCGTCTCACCGACTCGCCAGTCGTCGAGTTGAATCGGGCAGCCGCGGTCGCCGAGGCACACGGTGCTGAGGCGGGCCTCCGCATCGTCGAGCAACTCGATCTCGAGGACTACCGCTATCTGCACTCGACGCGCGGCGAATTGCTGCACCGCCTCGGTCGAACTGACGAGGCGCGCGATGCCTACCGCCGCGCGCTGGCACTCGTCCACGACGACGCCGAGCGCCGCTTGTTCGAACGGCGACTGGCGGAGTTGGGCCAGTGACGTCACTAGTCCTTCACCGCGAGGAGCGTCCACTGGCCATCGAGCCCCTTGAGCTCGTGTACTCCCCGGTCCACCAGCAGCAGGTCCGATCCGGCGATGAGATCGCGCACCGTGCTCGACACGAGGATCTCGCCCGGTTCGGCGGCTGACTGCACCCTCGAGGCGACGTGGACCGCGACGCCGGCAACGTCCCCGCCGACGAGTTCACACTCACCGGTGTGGATTCCCGCG
>JBEEGD010000405.1:0-9068 GCA_041166685.1 Acidimicrobiaceae bacterium
GGATGGGTCACGGGCCAGACGGTTTCCATCGACGGCGGCCACTTCATGACCTGATGACGATGCGGCAAGCGAACGTGTGAGACAGACGAGAACCACTACGCCGGCCTCGACGTTGTGGGCGAGCCGAAGGTAGGCGAACGATGACGACAGGGGGCGTGGAAGAGCGGCAGGTCTTTGCTCAGCCGCAGATCGTGTACGAGTGGCTGCGCGACATGCCGCCGGTCACCGTCACCAAGGGACTCGCGGTCGTTGCGCGCGACGAGGAGATCCGTGAGGTGCTCCGCCGACCCGAAGACTTCTCGTCGGGAGTCGAGGCCATCACCATCGGGCAGGTGCGCCCGCTCATCCCTCTGCAGATCGACCCGCCGCAGCACAAGACCTACCGCAAGCTCCTCGACCCGATCTTCGCGCCCAAGCGCGTCGCTCAGTACGAAGACAGGGCGCGGGCTCTCGTGCGCGAACTCATCGCGGAAGTCGTCGACGCCGGCGGGTGCAACTTCCACAGAGCGGTCGCTGAGCCGTTGCCGAGCACCGTGTTCCTCGAGATGCTCGGGCTGCCGGTGTCGCGCGCCAGCGAGTTCATCGCGCTCAAGGACGGCATCATCCGACCGCCCGCCGCCGAGTTTCATGCTCGAAAGGCCCATGTGGACGCGGTGGGCGAGCAGATTCGTGCCGTGTTGCAGGAGGTTCTCGACCAGCGGATCGCGCAGCCCGAGGATGATTTCATCTCGATGTTCCTCGAGGCCGAGGTCGACGGACATCGACTCACCCACGACGACATCATCGACATCTGCTACTTGTTCTTCCTCGCCGGGCTCGACACGGTGACCGCGTCGCTCGACTGCTTCGTGGCATACCTCGCCCAGCACCCCGAACAACGTCGCCGCCTCGTCGAGGATCCGACCGTCATCCCGCGCGCGATCGAAGAGATGCTGCGTTGGGAGACCCCGGTGGCGAGTGTGGTGCGCATCACAACGGGAGACACCGAGCTCGGGGGCTGCCCGATCCGGAAGGGGACGGCGGTGTCGTTGCTGATCGGGTCGGCAAACACGGACGCGAGAACGTGGCCGGCGTTCGACAGCGTCGACTTCGACCGCGAGGTGAACAAGCACATCGCTTTCGGCGGCGGCCCCCATCGCTGTCTTGGGTCGCATTTGGCGCGTCTGGAACTTCGGGTGGCGATCGAGGAGTGGCACGCGGCCGTGCCGGAGTACACGCTGCGCGATGGCATCGAGCTGAGGTACTCACCTGACATTCGTCAGGTCGAGAACCTCGAGCTGGTCTGGTAACGATCACCGATCGAGAGGACGAGACATGGGCGAGCTGCGCATGCTCATCAACGGCAAACTCGTCGAGGCAGAAGGAGGCGGCTGTTTCGACAACGTCAACCCGGCTACTGAGGCGGTTCTGGGCCCGGTCGCGAACGCAACCGCGGCCAACATGACGACCGCCATCACCGCGGCGCGCGACGCCTTCGATTCGACGGCTTGGTCGACGTCACCCGGATTGCGCAAGGAGTGCCTATACCAGCTGCAAGCGGCGCTCGAGTCCGAGCGGGAGGAACTGCGGGCCGAACTGGTTGCCGAGGTCGGCTGCCCGGTGCGCACGACCTACGGCCCACAGCTCGACGCGCCGTTGCGCGAAGCGCTGCTGTGGCCGGCCGACATGATCGAGGAGACTCCGTGGACACGAACGCTGCCACCAAAGGATGCGTTCGGCGTCGGCTTCGAGTCGGCTCGCGAGGTTTGGAAGGAGCCGGTCGGCGTCGTCGGTGTGATCGTCCCGTGGAACTATCCGATCGAGATCACGCTCAACAAGGTGGGCCCGATCCTTGCCATGGGGAACACCTGCGTGCTCAAGCCGGCGCCGGACACGCCGTGGAACGCCACGAGGCTCGGCCGCCTGATCGCCGAGAAGACCGACATCCCGCCCGGCGTCGTCAACGTCGTGACGTCTGGCGATCATCTCGTGGGCGAGGTGCTGACGACGTCGCCCGATGTCGACTTGATCGCGTTCACCGGTTCGACCGCGACGGGTCGCCGCATCATGGAAGCGGCGTCGGCGACGCTCAAGCCGGTGTTCCTCGAGCTCGGCGGAAAGTCGGTCAACCTCGTACTCGACGACGCCGACCTGGGCAGCGTGGTCACGGCGGCGTCGAGCATGTGCACGCACGCCGGCCAGGGCTGCGCGTCGGCGTCGCGGCTGCTCGTCCCGAGCAGCCGTCATGACGAAGCCGTGGAGCTCGCGAAGGCGGCATTCGAGAAGGTCACCTACGGCGACCCAACCGATCCCGCGAACGTGCAAGGTCCGCTCATCTCGAAGAAGCAGCAGGAGCGGGTGCTCGGCTACATCAGGAAGGGCACAGAGCAAGGTGCGCGGTTGGTCACCGGCGGCGGCATCCCCGCGCACCTGCCGTCGGGCTTCTACGTGGAGCCGACCGTGTTCGCCGATGTCGACAACTCGATGACGATCGCCCGTGAGGAGATCTTCGGACCCGTCCTCTGCATCATCGGCTACGAGGACGAGGACGACGCAGTCGCCATCGCCAACGACAGCCACTACGGCTTGTCAGGCATGATCACGTCCGGCGACCTGGAGCGCGCGAAGCGCGTCGCTCGCCGCATCCGCACTGGCACCCTGGCGCTCAACGGTGGCATCTGGTACGGCGCTGACGCACCGTTCGGCGGCTACAAGCACTCGGGCATTGGTCGTCAGTGCGGCATCGAAGGTCTCGAGACCTACCTCGAGACGAAGACCGTTGGCTGGCGCGGGCCCTGACGTGACCGGCCCTCTCGCAGGCATCCGCGTCATCGAGGTGGCGAGTTGGATGTTCGTGCCCTCCGGTGGGTCGGTGCTCGTCGACTGGGGAGCCGACGTGATCAAGATCGAGCACCCGGTCACCGGGGATCCGCAACGCGGGCTCATCACGTCTGGTCTCGTGCCGGGCGGACCCGGAGGCGTCAACTTCATGATCGAGCAGCCGAACCACGGCAAGCGGTCGGTGGCGATCGACATCAGCAAACCGTCGGGGCACGCCGCGCTCATGACGCTGGTGGAGACCGCTGACGTTTTCCTCACCAACTACCTGCCGCCGGTGCGTAGGAAGCTGCACATCGACACCGTCGACATCCGCGCTCACAATCCGAGCATCGTCATCGCCCGCGGGTCGGGTCAGGGCAGCAAGGGGCCCGACGCGGAGAAGGGCGGTTACGACGGCGCGTCGTTCTGGGCCCGCGGCGGCATGGGCGCGGCCCTTCCGGATCGCGACGGGTGGCCGCTGCGCCAGCCCACGCCGGCATTTGGTGACGTCATGGGCGGGCTGGCCACCGCGGGTGCGATTGCCGCGGCGCTGCTCAAAAGAGAGCGCACCGGCGAGACCAGCATCGTCGACGTGTCGTTGCTCGCGACGGCGATGTGGCAGCTCTCACCGATGGTTGTCGCCGCAAAGCTCTTCCCCGGCTCGGGATTGGCGACCAGTGGTGACCGATTCGAATCGCCGAATCCCGCGGTGGGTTCGTACAAGACGAGCGACGGGCGGTTCATCAGCCTCGTGCTTTTGCAGTCCGACAAGCATTGGGCCGATCTGGTCCGTCGCCTCGGCGTACCGGACATGGCCACCGACGAGCGCTTTTGTGACGCCACCGCGCGAAACGCCAACAGTCGGGCGTGCGTCGCTCGACTCGATGAGGCGTTCGGTGCGCAGCCGCTGTCGTACTGGCGAGAATCGCTGGAGGACTTCGAAGGCGTGTGGACCGCGTTTCAGACGCTCGCCGAGCTGTATGAGGATCCGCAGGTCGTGGCCAACGGGTACTTGCCGACGATGACGGCATCCGATGGCCAGACGGTGCAGCTCGTCGCCAGCCCGGCTCAGTTTGACGAGGTCGCGGTCGAGGTGACCCGGGCACCCGAGCACGGGGAGCACACCGAGATGGTGCTCATCGAGGCCGGCCTCAACTGGGAGCAGTTGGGCAACATGAAGGACACCGGCGCAATTGTGTAACCGAGCAGGGTGGGTCGGATGAGGGTGCTTTCGCTGGGATACGTGGGTGTCGAGACACCGGCCGCGCAAGCGTGGGAGCAGTTCGGTCCCGACGTTCTCGGAATGACGGTCGCCGAGCCCGGGGGTGACGGCTCCGTCCGGATGCGAATGGACGACCGGCACCACCGGCTCTCGCTGCACCCAGGGCCGCGCGATCGCCTCGCGTACCTGGGGTGGGAGCTGGCCGACGATGGCGCGCTGGCCGAGGCGATCGACGACCTGATGCGAGCGGGCTTGGACGTGATGTGCCCTACCGACGAAGAAGTGGCCGACCGTGCCGTCCGCCGTTTCGTCTGGTTCGCCGATCACCTCGGCGTGAGACACGAGTTGTTCCACGGCCACCAGATCGTGCTTCCGACGTCGCGTCCGCCGCAGCCGATCGGGGGTTTCGTGACGGGGGAGCAGGGAATCGGTCACGTCGCTTTGGCCGTACCGGATCGGCGCGAAGCCACCAACTTCTTCACCCGCACCCTTGGGTTCGGGTTGAGCGACGAGGTCGACGGCCGAACGAAGCTGGCGTTCCTTCACTGCAACGCGCGTCACCACAGTCTGGCGTTGGCCGAGGTCGAGGGAATGCGGGGCATCCTTCATCTCATGGTGCAGGTCGCGGAACTCGATGACGTCGGGCTCGCCTACGACCAGTGCATGTCGCGCAAGATCCCGTTGCACCGCACGCTCGGCCGGCACAGCAACGACCACGCGCTCTCGTTCTACGTGCGTACGCCGTCCGGATTCGACGTCGAGTACGGGTGGGGCGCAATCGAGGTCGACGAGACGCGCTCGGCGACCGTCTTCACGAGCGGCAGCGTCTGGGGCCACCACATCACGGAGGCGTCATTGCGGCCCGAGGCACTCGAAACCGTCGCAGTCAGCGCAGCAGGAACTCGGTGACGATGTCGTTGAAGCGCGACGCGGCCTCGATCTGCAGCCAGTGACCACACTTGGGGAGGATGTGGAGTTCGGCCTCGGGCAGAAGGTGCAACAGCTTCCACGCTTCTTCCGGTGGAATGACGCAGTCGTCGCGTCCGTGCAGCAGGAGCGCCGGGGCCTGAATGCTCCTCACATCGGATTCGGTCATCGGGTAGTCGTTCCCGCGACGGTCGGCCTCGTGGAACATTGCTCGGTAGGTCACATGGACGCCGGGCCCGACGCTCGCCTCGTAGCGCTGCGCGACCAGCTCGTCGGAAACGATCAAGGGGTCGTACGCGAACATGCGCAGGAGATCTCGCATGTTGTCGAGCGACGGCTCGTAGTCGCGAACCGCGTGCAGCGCGGGCGTCATCGGGGCGTCGGGGGTCATCAGGCGCGTGCCCATCAACACGAACCGGTGTACGCGCTCCGGGAACCGTCGCGCGACGTGCAGTGTCACCGTGCCGCCGAGCGAGTTGCCGATGAAGTTCGCCGCTCCAATGTTCAGGGCTTCGAGGACGGCTACAACGTGATCGGTCCACGTCTTCGATCCGTATCGGAGACCGTCGGGTCGTTCGGTCTCGCCGAATCCGACCATGTCGATCGCCACGACCCGGAAGCGCTGGGCGAGTGCTGGGATGCTGGCTCCCCAATTGGACCACGAGGACACACCTGGGCCCGAGCCGTGAAGCAACACCAACGGCGGTCCGTCGCCGGCGGAGTGGTAACGCGTCTCGACGCCGTCGGCCACGACCCGCGCGCCTCGGTTCACCTTCACTGATGTCGGCATCACCCGCTCCCCTCAGCGGCGCGGCACGACGCCCCGCCCTCGATTCGAGTACTCTAACAGTCGTGTCATCTTTTTGGCTTGGCGGTAGCGCGTGAACGTCGATGATCTGATCCTGGTGAGTGTCGATGATCACCTCGTCGAACCACCTGACGTCTTCGATGGCCGCCTCTCAGCGCGCGCCGCCGAGCGTGCGCCGCGCATCGAGCGGCTCGAGAACGGCCGCGAAGTCTGGATGTTCGAGGGTCGGGCGCTGCCGAACGTCGGCATCAACGCGGTGGCAGGTCGCGTCCCCGACGAGTACGGCCTCGACCCGCTGGCGTTCGAGGAGATGCGCCCCGGTTGCTACAACGTCGATGAGCGCGTGCGCGACATGAATGTCAACGGTGTGCTGGGTTCGTTGAACTTCCCGAGCCTTCCGGGCTTCACCGGCCAGCTGTTCTCCACCTGCTCCGACGACGACATCGCGCTCGAGCTGCTGCAGGCGTACAACGACTGGAACATCGAGGACTGGTGTGGGCGTCACCCGGGTCGCATGATCCCGCTGTGCGTCCCGCCGATCTGGGATCCGCACCTGATGGCGGCGGAGGTTCACCGCGTCGCCGAAAAGGGATGCCGGGCAGTGACGTTCTCGGAGAATCCCGAGAAGCTGGGCCACCCCAGTTTCCACACCGGCCATTGGGACCCGTTCTGGCAGGCCTGCTGCGAGACCGGCACTGTCGTGTGCCTGCACATCGGCTCGTCGTCGACCCAGGTCATCACATCAACTGATGCCCCGATCGACACGCTCATCACGCTGTCGCCGATGAACATCGTGCAATGCGCCGCGGACCTGATCTGGTCACCCGTATTTCGCAAGTTCGACGACCTCCGCGTGGCGCTGTCGGAAGGGGGCATCGGTTGGGTCCCGTACTTTCTCGAGCGGCTCGACTACGTGTACCAGCACCACAAGGCATGGACGAATCAGGATTTCGGCGACAGGCTCCCGAGTCAGGTGTTCAACGAGCACGTCCTCACGTGCTTCATCGACGACAGCGTCGGGATCGAGGTGCGTCATCACCTCAATCCCAAGCACATCCACTGGGAGTGCGACTATCCGCACTCCGACTCCACCTGGCCGCATGCTCCGGAGACCGCGATGAAGTTCCTCCAGGGGTTGCCTCGCGAGACGATCGACGACATCACGCATCTCAACGCCATGAGGAACTTCTCCTACGACCCGTTCGCCGTCATCGACCGCGAACACGCGACCGTGGGTGCGCTACGAGCGCTCGCAACCGACGTCGACACGACCCCCATCAGTCACGGGAAGGGCAAGTTCCAGAAGGAAGGTCTCGTGACCGCTGTGACTCTGGCCGAACGGTTGGCGAAGAACGCGTGAGCGTCCTCGAGCATCGAGCACAATGAGCACGCCTGCGTTCGACCTCGATGGCAAGGTCGCGCTCGTGACGGGCGCCTCACGCGGTGTCGGCGCGGCCGTGGCCATCGCCCTCGCCGCGCAGGGAGCGCGGGTGGCGTGCGCGGCGCGCTCGACCGCGGGGACACCGCAGCGCACCCCGGGAACACTCGACGAGACGGTGGCCGCGATCGAAGCTGCTGGCGGGACGGCGTTGCCGGTGCCGACCAACCTCGCCAACGCCGACGAGGTCGAGGCGATGGTCACGACGACGGTCGACGCCTTCGGGCGACTCGATGTCCTCATCAACAACGCCGCGGTCACGTTTGTCGGTGACCTCGACATCGCCTTGTCTCGTCACGACCTGGTCATGGGCATCAACCTCCATGCTCCGTTCGTGGCCATCCGTACCGCGGTGCCGCATCTGCGCGCCGCCGGTGGCGGCCGCATCGTCAACGTCTCGTCGCTTGCTGCACTCGTGCCGATCCCAGGTCTGATGTCCTACGGCATGTCGAAGGTCGCGCTCGAAAGGCTCACGCTCGACCTCGCTCGGCAGCTGCAGCCCGAGGAGATCGCGGTGAACTGTTTCCGCATCGATCTCGCGGTGGCGTCCGAGGGCTTCGTTGTCAACACACCCGGTGCTGACCGGTCGGGCTGGGAGCCCTGCGAAGTGGCGGCGGAGGGGATCGTCTGGATGGTCCGTCAGCCCACCGGCTACACCGGCCGACGCGAGAGCATGTTCGGGCTACGTCAACGCGAGAGGATCATGGCGTCGCGCACCGGCAAGCCGGCCATCGAGCCTCCGGCCACGGAGATGTTCGACGGGCTCTACGCGGCGACCGAGAACATGTTCGTCGAGCCCTACGCCGACGCCGACACGGCGTAATTGTCGTGGAAAGGCACGCGTGGAGCTCGAGCTGACCACGGATCAGAGGCTGTTCCGCGAGACGACGCGGAAGTTCCTCGAGGCGGAGTGCCCCATCACGGCGGTTCGTGCGCTCGAGCACGACCAGCGCGGATACGACATGGAGTATTGGCGACGAGGCGCCGCGCTGGGCTGGACTTCGATGCTGATCGACGAGGCCGACGGCGGCGGCAACGTGAGCGGCGAAGGTCTCCTCGACCTCGTGCTCATCGCCGAGGAAATGGGCCGTCGGGTCGCGCCGGGGCCATTCCTTCCGACCAACGTCGTAGCCGGTGCCCTCGCCCTGTCAGGGTCCCCGCAACAACGAGCGGCCGTGCTTCCCGGCATCGTCGCCGGCCAGATCGTCGCCGCTTGGTGCCATGCCGGCGTCGGACGGCGCGGCGACGCGCACGCGGTGCCGATCGAGGGGACAGGCGGTGGGGGCGACGGGTTCGTCCTCTCGGGCATGGCGGCACCCGTCGAGGCGGCGGCTCAAGCCTCGTACCTTCTCGTACCAGCGAGGACCGGCAGCGAGGTCTCCCAGTTCATGGTCGCGGCGGACGCGCCCGGTGTGGTCATCACACCGATGGCGGGCATCGATCTCGTCAAACGCTTTGCCGAGGTTCGTTTCGACAGTGTCGAGGTCCCCGCAACGGCTTTGGTCGGCGAGGCGGGCACCGGCTCGACGGAGATCGAGCATCAATTGCAGCGCGCGATCTGCCTTCAGTGCGCGGAGACCGTTGGCGCGATCGACCGGGTCTTCGAGTTCACGCTCGAGTACATGGACGACCGCCACTCGTTCGGGCGATCGCTGTCCTCCTACCAAGCCCTCAAGCATCGGTTCGCGGACATGAAGGTGTGGCTCGAGGCGTGCCACGCGGCCGCGAACGGCGCGGCGCGAGCAGTGCAGCATCGCGACGGCGACGCCGGGGAGATGGTCAGCGCCGCCGCTGCGTACATCGGATACCACGCTGTTGAGATCATTCACGACTGCGTGCAGATGCACGGCGGCATCGGCGTCACGTGGGAGCAC
>JBEEGD010000406.1:0-2854 GCA_041166685.1 Acidimicrobiaceae bacterium
ACCTCGTCCGAATGCTTGCGATAGAGGCGGTCGACCTCGGACCGGGCGTCGCGACGCCCCAAATTGACGAGCCTCGCTTCACCCGCGATGACGACCATGGCCGAGAGAAAACGCCGTAGAAACGGACGGGGATACGGCTTAGGGTGGAGATAAGTGAACTTGGGGGAAGCCTTCGCACCCTTGGCGGAGCGCTGTTTTCGGCTGCTTTGGCTCGGCGGCATCTCGTCTGCCGCGGGCGATGCACTCATGCCGCTCGCGCTCACGTTCGCCGTGCTCTCGGTCAACCGCTCGGCGACGGCGCTGGGGTTCGTCCTCGCTGCCCTCTGGATCGCGCGCGTCGCGTTCACCCTCGTCGGCGGGGTCATCGCAGACCGGTTGCCACGCCGTGAAGTGATGCTCGCGTGCGACGGCGTCCGAGCGATCGTGGAAGCGTTCACGGCAACGATGCTACTCACTCACCAAATGACTCTAGGGATGTTTTTCGTCACTGCAAGCGTTTTTGGCGCCGCGTCTGCCTTTTTCACCCCTGCGGCCGAGGGCATCGTGCCGCAGACGATCAGCGACGAGAACCTCCAGAGTGCGAACGCTCTCCTCGGGATCTCGCGAAGCACGATGAACGTGTTCGGCCCGGCCGTCTCCGGTGTGCTGATCGCCCTCGTCGGCCCCGGCTACGTGTTTGCGATCGATGCGGTCAGCTTCGTCGTGAGCGCGTCGTTCCTCGTTCGCCTGCGGGTCCCAGCCCATGCGCGAGCCGCTCCCAGCCGCTTCCTGACGGAGTTGCGCGAGGGGCTGCGGGAGGTGACATCGCGTGCGTGGGTACGCGCTCCGATCATCGGCTTCGCGATTTCCAACTTCTGCTTCGCCGCGTTCATCGTGCTCGGCCCGGTGATCTTCAAGGAGCACCTCGGCGGCGCACGCAACTGGGGCGTCGTCTCGACCTGCGGCGCGATCGGCGCGATCGCCGGGAGCCTCGTCTCGGTGCGCGTGAGGCCGCGGCGTCCACTCACCTTCGGCTTCATCATCTCGATGCTGCTCGGCGTCCCGATCGCGGCGCTGGCCGAGCCGGTGCCTGTCGCGGTGATCGCCGTGGGCTGGTTCTTCGGCATGGGTGCGATCGCGCTCAGCAACATCTACTGGGAGACGAACCTGCAGCGACGGATCCCCGCGGCCGTGTTCGCACGCGTGCGCTCCTACGACATTCTCGTTTCGTTCGTCTTCATGCCGCTCGGCTTCGTTGCGTTCCCGCTGATCGCCAGAGTGGTCGGAACCGAGCAGACGCTGCTCGCCGCCGCGATCGTCTGCGCGGCGACGAGCCTCACCGTCGCGTTCGTGCCCGGCGTGCGCCAGATCACGGACGACACGAACCTGGTCCCGGCTTCGCCGGCAACCAGGTTCGGTTAGGCGTTCGCGGGTGCGCGCTTCTTGTTCGGGATGTGGATCGCGCGACCGAGTGCGGCGAGGCAGGCCTCCTTGATCGCCTCGCTGAGCGTCGGATGCGGCGCCATGCCGTCGCCGACAGTCTCGACCGTCGACTCCGCGTCAATCGCGACGACGGCCGCTTCGATCATGTCTGTCACGTGCGGGCCGACCATCACCATCCCAAGCAGCTCGCCGTACCTCGTCTCGTGGATCGACTTCACCCAGCCAACCGTCTCGGCCTGCATCACCGCGCGGGCGTTCGCAACCCACGGGAAGGTGCCAACAGCAACCTCGTCGCCGTACTGCTCGCGCGCCTCAGCCTCCGTCAAGCCAACCGCGGCGATCTCCGGGTCGGTGTAGATCGGGCGCGGCACCGCACGGTTGTTGACCGTTGCCTCGTGGCCACACGCGTTCTCGGCTGCGACCTCACCCTCGCGGAACGCGGTGTGCGCCAGCTGCCAGTACCCGGCGCAGTCGCCGACCGCGTAGATGTGCGAGACGTTCGTGCGACGAGCCGCATCGGTCGTGATGCCCGCACGCTTGTCGAACTGCACTCCGGCGGACTCAAGTCCGATGTTCTCGACGAGCGGGCCGCGCCCGACAGAGACGAGCATCAGGTCGCACTGCACGCTCTCACCGTCACCGAAGTAGACGGTCAGCGCGTTCCCCTGCTGCTCGACGCGGGTGCATTGCTTGCCGAGCTGCAACGTGATCCCGCGCTTTGTGAACTGCTTCGCCAGCTCCTTGGCTGCGTCCGCGTCCTCTTGCGGAATCAGCGTGTCGAGCATCTCGACGATCGTCACCTCGGAGCCGAACCTGTTGAAGATCGATGCGAACTCGGAACCGATGATCCCGCCGCCGAGGATGACGAGGCGGCGCGGCACCTCGGTCTGCGCGAGCAGACCGGTCGAGTCGACGCAGAGGTCGGACTCGAGGCCGGGGATCGGCGGCCGAAGCGGGAACGAGCCCGTCGCAATGATCGCGTGCTTGAAGCTGACGTCCTCTCCACCTTCGAGCGCGATCGTGTTCGGCCCGCTGAAGCGGCCGAAGCCCTTGACCCATTCAACGCCGTTCGCCTTGAGGAGCCCGGCGACGCCGGTCGTCATCTGCTTGACGACCCCGGCCTTCCACTCGTTCGACGCAGCGAAGTCGAGCTGCGGATTCTCGACCTTGACGCCGAGCTTCCCGAAAGACTCGTTCGCCAGGTGCAGGAATTGCGCGGTCTGCACCCACGCCTTCGTGGGGATGCACCCGACGCGCAGACACGTGCCGCCCAGCTCGGGCTCCTTCTCGATGCACGCGACCTTGGCGCCCAGCTGGGCTGCTCGGATCGCTGCGGTGTAGCCACCAGGCCCACCGCCCAGGACGGCGACGTCGACTTCCATTTCAGCTCCTCAGTTGCATTCGAGTTCCGCCGGGCAGCGTACCTCGGCCC
>JBEEGD010000407.1:0-11308 GCA_041166685.1 Acidimicrobiaceae bacterium
ATCGTCCACAGGAGATCGGAGAGTCGGTTGAGATAGGGCACGACGTGCGACCCATCGGCGGCGACGCCGAGCGCGTGCCGCTCAGCTCGACGCACCACGGTGCGTCCAACGTCGAGCAACGCCGCGACCCGCGTTTGCCCCGGCACCACGAACTCGGTGGGGGGCGTGAATCGTTCGGACAGATCGTCGATTCGCTGCTCGAGCGCGGTCACCATGTCGCCGGTCACACGGCTGGCGCCGTCGACGAGCTTGCGGTGGTTGGCCGCTTCGGTTGCGAGCTCGGCCATCAACACCCACAGGTCGCCTTCGAGCGCGATCAGCAGCTCATCGAGCTCGCTCCCGGGTGCGCACTCCGCTCGAGCTACGCCCAGGAAGGCTTGGGCTTCGTCGACGTCGCCATAGGCCGTCGGCGCCGCCGAATCCTTCGACACCCGCCCGCCGTACAGCAGCCCGGTGGTGCCGTCGTCCCCCTTGCGGGTGTAAATGCGCATCAGGGGCCGCAGGTTATGCCCCGTAGAATCATCTGGATGTCCCCGGCCAAGCCCTCGTACCTCGATGCCGCGCGCGAGCGCGTCGTCGTCTTCGACGGCGCCTTCGGCACCTACATGCAGCAGGAAGGCCTCACCGCCGACGACTTCGGCGGTCCGGCGCTCGAGGGATGCAACGAGGTCCTCGTGCTCACCCGGCCCGACCTCGTGACCAAGATGCACGACGACTTCTTCAAGGTCGGCGTCGACGTCGTCGAGACGGCCACCTTCGGGGCGTTCGCCGTTCCGCTCGGCGAGTACGACATCGCCGACAAGACGTACGAGATCAACCTCAAGGCCGCACAGCTCGCGCGCGAGGTGGCTGACGGGTACGGCGGCTACGTCGCGGGTTCGGTGGGGCCGGGCACGAAGTTCGCCTCGCTCGGGCAGATCCGATTCGCCGCGCTGCGCGACGCCTACGAAGAGCAGTGCCGCGGATTGCTCGAGGGCGGCGTGGATCTGCTTCTGGTCGAGACCCAGTTCGACCTGCTCGGACTCAAGGCGGGCGTGATCGGTGCTCGTCGGGCGATGGCGGCCGTGGGTCTCGATGTGCCACTGCAAGTGCAAGTCACGATCGAGCTCACCGGGCGCATGCTGCCCGGCACCGAGATCGCCGCCGCGTTGTGCGTGATGGATTCGATGCGGGCCGATGTCGTCGGGTTGAACTGTGCGACCGGTCCTTCGGAGATGGCCGAGCATCTTCGGCATCTCTCGCAGCACGCGCGCATGCCGATCTCGTGCATTCCCAACGCCGGGCTTCCGTCGGTGGTCGACGGCAAGATGCACTACGACCTCACACCCGACCAGCTGGCCGACTTCCACCACCGCTTCATCACGGAGTTGGGGGTGCACGTCGTCGGCGGGTGTTGTGGCACCACACCCGAGCACCTGCGAGCGGTCGTCGAGAAGTGCCGCGACCTCACACCCGCGGCGCGCAACCCCGAGCACGAGCCCGGGGCCGCGTCGATCTACTCGTTCACGCCCTTCGCGCAGGACATCACGTATCTGTCGATCGGCGAGCGCACCAACGCCAACGGCTCGAGGAAGTTTCGCGACGCGATGCTCGAGGCGGATTGGGACTCGTGCGTGCAGATGGCGCGCGAACAGGAGAAGGAAGGCGCCCACGTCCTCGACGTGTGTGTCGACTACGTCGGCCGCGACGGCGCCGTCGACATGGATGAGATCGCATCGCGTTTCGCCACCCAGGCCACGGTGCCGCTGGTGTTGGACTCCACCGAATCTCCGGTCATGGAAGCAGGGCTGCAGTGGCTCGGCGGCCGAGGCATCCTCAACTCCGCCAACCTCGAAGATGGCGAGGGTGAAAACACGCGCTTCGATCGCGTCCTGAAGCTCGCGCGCGAGTACGGCGCCGCGGTCATCTGTCTGTTGATCGACGAAGAAGGCCAGGCTCGCGACGTCGAATGGAAGCTGCGAGTCGCACATCGCATCCACGACCTCGCGGTCAACCGGTACGGACTGGAATCCAGCGACCTGATCTTCGACGCGTTGACGTTCCCACTCTCGACGGGCGGCGAAGACCTGCGGGGCGACGGCATGGCCACGATCGAGGCCATCCGCCGCATCAAGGCCGAGTTGCCGGGTGTGTCGACGGTGCTCGGGTTGTCGAACGTGTCGTTCGGCCTGAAACCGGCGGCCCGCCACGTTCTCAACTCGGTGTTCCTCAACGAGTGCCGCGAGGCCGGCCTCGATGCGGCGATCGTGCACGCGGCGCGGATCATGCCGCTCAACCGCATTCCCGAAGAGCAAGCGCAGGTCTGCCTCGACCTGATCTACGACCGGCGCGACGAGGCCGCTGGCTACGACCCGTTGCAGTCGCTCATGGCGCTGTTCGAGGACGTCGAGGCCACGGCCACCGTCAAGGAAGACCGTTCGGACTGGTCGCTCGAGCAGCGCCTCTCGCAGCGCATCATCGACGGCGACCGGGACGGGCTCACCGACGACCTCGACGAGGCCCTGGCCAGCGGCAGCACCGCGCTCGACATCATCAACGATGTCCTGCTCGAGGGCATGAAGGTCGTCGGCGATCTCTTCGGCTCGGGGCAGATGCAGTTGCCGTTCGTGCTGCAGTCGGCCGAGACGATGAAGGCGTCGGTCGCCCACCTCGAGCCGCACATGGAGAAGGTCGAAGGCGGTTCAGGCAAGGGATCGATCGTGCTCGCCACCGTGAAGGGTGATGTGCACGACATCGGCAAGAACCTGGTCGACATCATCCTGACCAACAACGGCTACGAGGTGCACAACCTCGGTATCAAGGTGTCGATCACCGAGATGATCGACAAGGCGCTCGAGGTCAAGGCCGACGCGATCGGCATGAGCGGGCTGCTGGTGAAGTCCACCCTCATCATGCGCGACAACCTCGAAGAGTTGAACTCGCGCGGGCTGTCGGAGATCCCTGTACTGCTCGGCGGTGCCGCGCTCACCCGCTCGTATGTCGAGCGCGATCTGCGCGGCGTGTACGACGGGCGGCTGTTCTACGGTAAGGACGCGTTCGAGGGACTGCACGTCATGGACCGTCTCGGCGCGGTACGGCGCGGCACGACCGACGACGACCCCGACTGGGGCCGGGTGCCGTCGGAATCACGCGTGCCGGCCCGGGCATCGGCGTCAGCGGCCGCCGCTCCGGTCAACGTGCCGCTGCGCTCGCCCGAGGTTGAGGAAGACAACGAGATCTTCGTACCGCCGTTCACGGGCTCGCGGGTCGTGAAGGGTCTTGCCATCGACGACATCGCCGCGTACGTCAACGAGACCGCGCTGTTCCGCAACCAGTGGGGGTACCGGCCGGAGAACGGCGAAGACGACCCCGCATTCAAGGACCGGATCCGTCCGGTCCTGCGCGACGAGCTGGCCAAGGCCAAGGCGAGCGACCTGCTGCAGCCGGCGGTGGTCTACGGCTACTTCCCGGCGTCCGGCGACGGCAACGACCTCGTCATCTGGGAAGACGAATCGCGCGACCGCGAAGTCACGCGGTTCGAGTTTCCGCGACAGACCAAGCCACCGTTCATGTGCATCGCCGACTTCGTGCGTCCGATCGAGACCCACGAGGTCGACTACGTGGCGTTCCACATCGTGACGATGGGGCCGGCGGTGTCAGAGGCGACCGCCAAGTTGTTCGCCGACGATCGCTACAACGAGTACCTGCACCTGCACGGTCTCGGCGTCGAGATGGCGGAAGCGCTGGCTGAGTACTGGCATCACCGCATCCGCGAGGAGTGGGGTTTCGTCGACGAAGACGGACCGTCGCTCGCGGGACTGTTCCGCCAGCAGTACCGCGGCGGCCGGTACTCGTGGGGCTACCCCGCGTGCCCCGATCTCGAGGACAACACGAAGGTGCTCGAGTTGCTCGAGGGCGAGCGCATCGGCCTCGCGTGTTCAGAGGAGACGGGTTACCAGTACCAACCCGAGCAAACGACCTCGGCCATCGTCCTCCACCACCCCAAGGCCAAGTACTTCGTCGCTCGCTGAGGCGAGGTACCGCCCAACGATCCGGCTGGGCGCGCCCATTTCGGTCACGTCCAGCCGGATCGTCCCGCTTGTAACGGAGTGTCACAGGCCGTCGGCAAACTGTCGTGATGTCTGCCCGACCTTTGGATCGGGCGCTCGAGAGCCTCGCCCGACGTCAGCACGGCGTGTTCCACCGCCGTCAGGCTCTCCGCATCGGCTTCACCGCAAAGATGATCCGCGGTCGTCTGGCGACCGGAGCGTGGATCGTCATCGGCGGCGACGTGTACGGGCTGCCGTCGCATCCGGGCACGTGGCGCCGGCAGTGCATGGCGGCGACGCTCACCGTGCCGGCCGGCGCAGTCTGGGGACGCCCCGCCGCCGCGCTGTACGAGGTGCCCATGTTTCGGCCCGGTCCGATCGAGGTCGTCACCCGCCACGGCACTACACACGGCAGCCCTCTTGCCGTCGTGCGCGAGTCTCGAACCGTCGGCCGCTTTGTCGTCGTCGACGGGATCCGCGTGGTTTCGAAGGAGGATTGCACGATCCAGGTCGCGCGCCATCTCTCGATCGAGCGCCTGCGGTCGATGATCGGATACCTCGACCGACACGATCGGCGATACCTCCCGGCCTTGCGCGATCGACACGTGGCACTCGCCCGTTCGCGCCTACCCGGCATGCGGAAGCTTCGTTTCGCGCTCGGTGAACTGGCCGATGACGATCCGCCCACCGACAGCGACCTCGAGATCGCGCTCCGTTCGCTCGTCGGTTCCGTCGCCGCCATCGGGCCGGTCACGTGGCAGGCGCCGCTCCCGTTCTGGCCACGCGGTCGCACGCGGTGCGATGGTCTCGCAACTCGTTGGCCGCTGATCCTCGAAGCCGACGGCCGGACATGGCACACCCGTGTCGAAGACTTCGAGCGCGACCGAGAGCGGGACAACCTCGCCAACGTGCACGGATACGACGTCCTGCGCTTCACCTACGACAAGCTCACCAACCACCTCGGCGACTGCCGTCGCATGTTGACGGCGTACGTGGCACGACGATCCGGCTCAACGCGCCCAATTTGGTCATCGTCAACCGGATCATTGGTGGGTTAGGGCAGCGGCACTGCTTGGACCAGGGTCGCCGTCGATTCCCACAGGTCGCCGAGCTTTTCGACCCGTTCGAGAACCTCGGGGGCTTCGAAGGACAGGGGTGCACCGCTCGCCGCAGCGTCGACCTCTTCCCAGGTCACCGGCGTCGACACCGTCGGATGGGGCCTGGCCCGCAATGAGTACGCGCAGATCGTGGTCTTGTGACGCGAGTTCTGGCTCCAGTCGATGAACACCTTGCCCTTGCGCAGTTCCTTGCGCATGTTCGAGAGCACCCGGTCACCGTGGTGCTTCTCCATCGCTTGCGCGACGAACAACGCGAACTGACTGGCTTGCTCGTGTGTGAGCGGCTGCCCGTTCACCGGTACGTAGATCTGGAGGCCCTTCGATCCCGAGGTCTTCGCGAACGACTGCAGCTTCAGATCGTCGAACAGATCACGGATCCACAACCCGACCTCGGCGCAGTCCTTGATGTCCGCGGGCTCGCCGGGGTCGAGGTCGAACACGATCATGCAGGGCGTCTCGATGTCGCCGCAACGCGCCATCGGCGCATGCAGCTCGAGGGCGGCGAGGTTCGCGGCCCACACGACCGACGGCACATCGGCCAGGCGGCAGTAATCGATCGCACCGCCCTTGTCGCCGGGGCCCGGACACACGCCGACCCACTCGGGCCGATGCTTCGGACACCGCTTCTCGAAGAACGACTTGTCGTCCACGCCGTTCGGGAAGCGGCGCATTGTGATACCGCGATCACCCAGATGCGTCAGCAACGTCGGCGCGATGCGCGCGTAGTAGTCGATGACCTCGCCCTTGGCGAACCCCACCTCGGGATACAGGACCTTCTCGAGATTCGAGAGCTTGAGTTGCCGCCCGCCGATCTCGACGGTCGTGTCGGTCACGCCGACTTGCGTTTCCTTGGTGCTGCCTTCTTGGCTGCCGACTTCTTCGTAGGTGCAGCGGCCTCGCCGTCAGCCGGCGTCTCGTCGGCGGGCCTGCTTGTCGGGTGGCGTTTGCGGGTCTCCTTCGCCGCGGCGACGCTCGCCTCGAGTGCGGCCATGAGGTCGACGACCTTGTCCGCGCTCACCGGTTGCGGCGCGGCGACCAGCTCGGTCTCGCCCGCAGCCTTGCGTTCGATGAGGTCGATCACCCGGTTGCGATACGTGTCTTCGAACTTCTCGGGGGCGAACTCCGCAGACAACGACTCGATGAGCTGCTGGGCCATCGCCAGCTCGCGATCGTTGACGTCGACATCTGCGACACCCTCGAGCTCGGAGATGCCCTTGGTGTCGTTGACCTCGTCGGCGTAGACCATCGTCGAGAGCAACAGCTTCCCGTCCTTGGGCCGCACCGCCGCGAGGTACTGCTTCGACCGCATCACAAAGCGAGCGATGCCCACCTTCTGCGAGCGCTCCATCGCCTCGGCCAGCAACGCGTACGGCTTGACGGTCGCCTTGTCAGGGGCGAGGTAGTACGCGGAGTCGTAGAAGATCGGGTCGATCTCCGCGAGGTCGACGAACTCCTCGATGTCGATCGAGCGCACCGCCTCAGGGTCGAGCAAGGCCAACTCGTCGTCGTTGATCAGCACGTACTCACCTGATGGCAGCTCGTATCCCTTGACGATGGCGTCGTTGGGCACCTCGGAGCCATCGGCCCCTGACACCTTCTGGTAACGGATACGCGCCCCGGTCCGGCTGTCGATCTGATTGAACGACACCGACTTTCGGGAGACCGCATTGAAGAGCTTCACCGGGATGTTGACCAGCCCGAAGCTGATCGACCCACTCCATATCGCTCTGGCCATGGCCACAAGTCTGCCCGCTCGTTGACTCCTTGAACAATGGGCAACAGGGGCAACGCGAATTTCGTCCCTCATACGACTCCGCGGTCGGATGCCCACCGCGTCAGCTCGTGGCGGGTCGAGAGTTGCAGCTTGCGCAGCACCGCTGACACATGCGTCTCGACGGTCTTCACCGAGATCTCGAGGCGGCGCGCGATCTCCTTGTACGTGTAACCGCGCGCGATCAGCCGCAGCACGTCGCGCTCGCGGGCCGTGAGCTTGTCGAGCTCCGGGTCTTCCCGCTCGTCGGCCGCAGCGGCCACCGCGACCGGCTCGCCCGCGAACGCGTCGAGCACGAATCCCGCGAGCCGAGGGCTGAACACGGCATCGCCTTCGTGCACGCGCCGTACGGCGTCGGCCAGCTCGTCGGGGCCGATCGACTTCGTCACGTAGCCCCGGGCACCCGCGCGGATGACGGCGATCACATCTTCGGCCGCGTCGGACACCGAGAGCGCGAGGAACCGCGTGTCGGGATGGGTCCGCAGGACCGACTCGATGATCGCCTTGCCTCCACCGCCTGGTAGGTGCACGTCGACGAGCACCACATCAGGGTGTGCGTCGCGAATCGCGCCGATGGCCTCGTTGACTTCGGTGGCGGTGCCAACGACGTCGACGCGCTGCGCCAGCTCTGCCCGCACACCCGACAGGAACAAGCGATGGTCGTCGACGAGGAAAACGCGTGTCCTCATGATCGTCGGAGCTCCAACGCGACCTCGGTGCCTTCCCCTTGCGTCGACGTGATCGTCGCGGTGCCGCCGTTGCGCGTCATGCGCTCGCGTATCGAGGAGGCAATGCCGCGGCGGTCGTCCGGTATGTCTCCGGGATCGAAGCCACGACCCCGGTCGCGTACGAACGCGGTGACGCGGTCGGGTTCGGCTTCGACGTACAGCGACACAGTTTCGACGCCGGCGTGCTTGGCCGCGTTGACCGCGGCCTCGCGTGCGGCCTGCAGCAACGCGTCGACCCGCCCGTCGATCGGGCATTCCCCCACGGTGACGACCTCGACCTCGATGCCGTGCAGATCCTCGACCTCCGCCGCCATCGCGTCGACGGCCGCGGCGAGCGTGCCGCTGTGGCCATTGGCGAGCGCCAGCCGATCGCCGTAGAGCCACATACGCAACTCGCGCTCTTGACGACGGGCCAGCACCGCGAGCTCACGAGGGCGGTCGGCGTTGCGTTGGATCAACGCGAGCGTCTGCAAGACGGAGTCGTGCAGGTGAGCGGCCACTTCGGCGCGTTCTTCGGACCGGATGCGCTCGCGTCGCTCGTCGCGCAGCTCCGCGACGAGGCGACGAATCCACGGCCCAAGGATCACGGCGAGCCCCGCGATCGTCACGACGATCGCGAGCCCGACCTGGCGAGCCGCCGCCAGCGCGTCGTTGGCGGCGAGGAACACCGCGATGCCGGCGAAGACGAGGCCCGCCCCGAGCGCGAGGCGCCACATCCCTTGCCGCCCGCCGACGAGCGCCTGCAGCGGTCGCCCCGCGACCTGCGTCAAGCGGGCGCGCTCGTCGGTGTCGGAGCGGGCCCACAGCACGGCGACACCGAATCCGGCGAGCGTCACCGGCCAGACGGCCACGTCGCTGAACCACACACCGACGCCGCGCAACAGCAACACCGTCCCGGCCAGGATCAACCCGATGGCCACCGGCTGACGGAGATCGCCGTGCTCGAGGTGGCCGACGTGCATGCGGCGCTCGCCGTCGGGGCCGGGCATCAACCACCAGAGGCCGAAGTAGAGCGGGATACCCACGCCGCCGGCGACCGCGAGCACCACGAAGGCGACCCGAACGATGATCGGGTCGACGCCGAGCGCCTTTGCGACGCCACTGGCGACACCGGCGATGATGCGATCCGACCCGCGCTGCATCGTGCTGATGCGGAGACGGTGTCGGCTCACGGGGATCGATGATCCCACAGGCCTCAGGGACCGCCCATGGGACATGACCCGGACAGCCTCGGGGTCATCCCCGATTGTGACGAACTGCTGGTGGCCCGAGGATGGGCGCATGGAATCGCAATCGGTCGCCACCGCTCGGTTGGTGCGCCGTTCCGACGGCCGGATCATCGCCGGCGTGTGCAAGGGCATCGCCGACCACTTCGGAATCGAGCCCGTCCTCGTACGGATCGCGTTCGTCGTCGCGACCTTCTTTGGCGGTGTTGGTCTGATCGCGTACGGCGCGGCGTGGCTGCTCATTCCGGAGGAGGACGACCGGATGAGCATCGGTGAGCGCATCGTGCGCGAGCACCGTTGGGGCCGCATCGCGGGCTTCGCGTTGATCGCCATCGCCCTCTCGGTGATCGCACGACCCATCTTCTGGTTCGGAGGGCACTGGGTGTTCGCCACGGCATTGATCGTTGGCGGCCTCTATCTCTTGTCGCCAGGATTTTCAGGAGGGGGCGGAACGCCACCGGCCGCGCCCGACGCGCAACCCGTGCCAGAGACCTCTACCGATCCTGACCCGACGACGGAGCTGCCAGCGGATGACGGCTCGAGCTGGCCGCCGCCGCCGCCTCCGCCCGCGTCATCGCCGCTGTTGCCGTTCCCCCATCGCAAGCGCCGGGGCGGGCTCGGCTCACTCACCGGCGGCCTGCTGCTGATCGGCGCAGGAGTGATCGGTCTCGTGCTGGCCGCCGGCAACTCCGTCGAGCCGACGTACGTGTTCGCGATCGGCTTGCTCATCGTCGGCGTCGCGCTTGTGGTGAGCACCTGGGTCGGACGCAGCTACGTGCTCATTCCGATCGGCGTCCTCCTCGTCGGGCTCATGTCGGTGAGCACCGTCATCGATGTACCGATCACTGGCGGCGTCGGCGAGAAGAACGTCACCCCGTTCGCGCTTTCCGAGCTCAAGGACGACTACCACCTCGGGATGGGCGAGCTCCGGCTCGACCTCACTCATCTCACGTTCGATCGCGGCACAGTGCACACGATCAAGGCCACCGTCGGCATCGGCCATCTGTTGGTGCGCCTACCGCGCAACGTCATTGCCGAGCTGCACGGCCATGCGGGCTTGGGCGAAGTTCGGTTCCTCGACAAGCACGATGGCGGTATCCGCATCGACCACGACGCGACCCTGTCGACGGCCGGGGAGAACCCTCCCCGCATCGTGCTGCAACTCGAAGTGGGAATCGGGCAAGTGGAGGCGACCGATGCGGCGGCATAGTGCCAACTTCACCGGGCTGGTCTCCGGGCTGCTGTTCATCGGCCTCGGCGCCTACGCCCTCGCCGCCGGCCCGGATCGTGTTGGAGATGCGTTGCGCTGGGTGTGGCCGATCACGCTCCTCGGCCTGGGCATCGCGCTGCTCGTTGGATCATCATCGAGCCAGCACCGCTCGCGCGACGAGGTCGGTGCCGAAGGCCGTGAGGATGGCGAGGTACAGGAGCCCAGTGGCCGCCATGACGGCGGAGTAGGCACGTTCCTTTAGCGCCGCTCGCGTGACCACGACCAGCACGATCGTGGTGATCGCGCATGCCACCCAGAACCACCCGAGCAGTCCGGCGTAGCCATCGTCGATCGACCCGTTGATCACCGAGATCATGCCGGTGGGCCACAGCATCGCCGCCACTTCGAACGGCCACACGATGCCAACCCACCGCACCATCTCGAGCAGCGGACCGCGTGCGAGGCCGGGCTGGACGAGATACCAGTGTCCGAGGAGCATCGCATCGGACACGCTGCCGAGGAACGCCGCGCCCACCAGCGTGCGAAACACCGACAGGAGGACGGGGTCGCCGGCATGCACGCCCGCCGCGATCAATCCGACGAGGCCGATCGTCGGAGCGATGAGATCGAGATGCGGGGGGTAGGTGGCGTCGCGCCGGCGCTGAACCGAGACCACCAACGCAACTGCCGCCGCGATGACAACGAGCGCGGACGCGAGATCTCGCACCGGTACCGAGTCGACTCGTCCGCCGATGGCCGCGCCCGCGCCGGCCATCACGAGGTAGATGGACCGCAGCAGCCATCCGTAGCCGGGGCTGACCATGCGGTGACGCCCCGTGATCCACAGAAAGAGCAAGCCGCCGGTCGACCACTGCAGCAGGACGGTCGCCGCGTCGAGTTTGATCACGCGTCGACGACGACGAGCCCGTGGTCGACGGTGTTGAGCGCGTCCGGTCCGGACTCCGCGGCGACGACGATGTCTTCGAGCCGCACCCCCCATTGTCCCGGCAGATAGATGCCGGGCTCGATGGAGAACGCGTGTCCTGGGACGAGCGCTTCGCAATTGCCGCCCACGATGTAGGGGTCTTCGTGTTCCTCGATCCCGATGCCGTGGCCCGTGCGGTGGATGAAGTACGGCCCGTAGCCGCCCTCGGTGATGATGCGGCGCGCGACAGCGTCCACGTCTTCGCACGGCGTACCGATCGTGGCGGCGGCGACCGCAGCCTG
>JBEEGD010000408.1:0-4390 GCA_041166685.1 Acidimicrobiaceae bacterium
GGCTGAGCCCACCGGCGGGCTCGACATCTTGTTCGCCAACGCCGGCGGCTCGCACCACATGGGCCCGTTCGACTCGGCCGACCTCGACGGGGTGCGCGCAACAATCGACCTGAACCTCGTCGGCACGATCATCTGCATCAAGCACGCGGTACCCGTGATGAAGGACGCGGGCGGCGGGTCGATCATCGGGATGTCGTCGGGTGCCGGTCACTTCCCACACCGATCGTTGTGGGCCTATGGCGCGTCGAAGGCCGGAATCGAGGAAGCGTGTCGTTACGCCGCCGAGGAATTGGGATCGTCGGGCATCCGGGTCAACGTGGTGCAGCCGGGCATCATCGACGACGAGTTGATGACGTTCATCACGGCGGGTGGGAAGTTGCTCGACGACTACCTGGCGAACATGCCGCTCGGTCGGGTCGGCACGGTCGAGGATGTCGCCGAGGCCGTGCGGTTCCTGGCCGGCCCCGAGTCGTCATGGATCACCGGGGCCTGTCTGCCAATTGACGGCGGCCACCACCTCCGCCGCGGCGCCAACTACGCGTTGCTGTTCGAGTAGCGCGCTGCCCTTCGGGGATTTTCCCCTTCAAAACGACACACTCGTGTGTCGTTTTGAAGGGGAGAAACGTCGGGCTTTGGCGGCTCGAACGGCCTCGCGCAGGCGCGCGACCGTGAACGCCGACCGCGTCCAGACGTCATTGTCCCAGAGCTCGAGCAAGGAGAAGCCATCGTCCTGGAGCTTTCGATGCCGTATCTCGTCGGCGACTCGATCGCAGAGCGCGGCGTGGTATCTCTCGCTCTGCACTTCGACGATCAAGCTCACAGCCTCCTCGATGAAGTCGACGCGTCCATCCCACATCTCGCCGCCCAGATTGACTTGTCGGCGGAGTGTGATTCCCGCACGTTCAGCCAACTGCGCAACCCTTCCCTCGAGATTGGTGGTTGGCGGCACGTAATTGGGACCGCGTGCGTCGAGAATGGAGCGATACACCGTGGTGCCGTTGCGACCGCTCCTCGCGAAGTCTTGAAGGCACATCAGCGCCGATGGTCCGCTGAGCAAGTGCATCGACCATGCCGTGTCGAATGCTCTCTCGGCACGATCCGGATGGATGCACCCACACACTTGAAACAGCGCGAGCTCAGGTCGGACGACGCGGATTCCCCTATACCTGGTGGTCCATCGATCGGGGATGAGAACAAGGTCATGAACATTTCCAAGAGGACCTCGACGCCACGCGTGGCCGGCGAGCTGGCCGACAGTCGCCGGCAAGAGGCTGAACCCTGGGACGCTCCAGAGCGCCACCGCGGCCTCGTGCGACAACACGGCTCCGGGACCGGCCGCAAGGACGGCCGCGCTGGTCTCGCCAAGCCGATCAAACGGAGATCCCGCGACTCGCAGAACCCTCTTCCCCACCGGCACCCACAAGGTGGACGCGCGAAGTCGAGTCACCTCCGTCGAGCTCGCACCGAGCTCACGAACTTGCCAGACACCAACACAGGACCGCTGTTCTGCAGCAAGGTCGAGCAATGCCTTGTCGAGCCGCATGTACCCCACGCTACGAACGCGGTGTGACAGTCACCGCTGGACCCAGCTCGTGCTTTCCCCTTCAAAACGACACACTCGTGTGTCGTTTTGAAGGGCAGAAACGTAACCGTCAGACGTGGAGCGGCTTCTCGAGGCAGAGGCTGTTGTTGCCGTGGGCGTACTCGCCCCAGCAGGGGGTGGACACGAATCCCGCGCGTTCGTACAGCGCGATCGCGGCGCGCTGTTGCGGGCCGGTCTCGAGCACCAAGCGGTGCGCCCCGCGATCTCGGGCGAACGTCTCCAGCTGCTCGAGCACTCGCCGGCCGACGCCGCGTCCCCTGGCCGTCGGTACGACGTACATACGCTTGATCTCCCCCGTCGTTGCGTCGATGAATCGGAGGGCGCCACAGCCGACCGGTTCGTGCCCGTATCTCGCGATCAGGAACGCGTCCGCGGTCGGGAGCTCTGTGAAGTTGTCTTCGGGTGGGTACAGCGAGTTGAGTTCGTCGTCGAGCTCGCCGATCAACTGCCGAGCATCGACCGAGTCCAGCGGCTCAGCCGAGATCGTCAGCACGGATGTTTGAGGGTGACCACAGAGTCGGCGCCGCCGAACTCGTTGTCGACGTAGGAGTCGGCGTCCCAGTCGTTCTCCCAACGGCCGTTGCCGAGGTAGTAGCGGAAGCGATACGAGCGACCGGGCTCCAGCATCAGGCTGCACTCGAGCACGCCATCTTCCGTGGGCGACATCTGATCGGCGAGGTGCGACCAGTCGTTGAACTCGCCGGCGACCCACGCCACGGTGGCGCCAGCCGCCGCCGGGAGGCGAAAAGTCACCTTCACTTTGCCGCTGACGGGATCGAACTTCCGTTCCAACATTGCGGCGATGACCCTATTGGTCCCCGATGCCGGTTCGTACGGCACCTCCGCTACAAGGTCGTGCTACCAGCCAATTCAGCGGCATCACGCATCATCGACAGGACGACGTCGCCGAACGCTTGCATCTTCGGATTGTCAGCATCGCCCTTCACGATCCGGGCGTAGCCGCCTTCGAGGACGATGGCGATCTTGAAGCGAGCGAGGATCACGTAGTAGTCGATGTCGTCGACGGGCCGGCCGCTCTCGTTCGTGTAGTAGTCGAGCATCTCCGCGCGCGACGGCATGCCGGTGTAATCGACGTAGCCGTTGCCGCTGGCTGCACCAGGGTCGGGCCAGCCCATCATCACCCAACCGAGATCGAGCAGCGGGTCGCCGACGGTCGCCATCTCCCAGTCGACGATGGCTGCGAGGCGCGCCGGCGCGCCGTTGCGGAACATCACGTTGGCGAACTGATAGTCGCCGTGGATGATGCCGGGCGCCCACCAGCGAGGACGATGCTGGCGCAGCCACTCCGCCGCCTCCTCGGTGCCGGGGATCTCGCGGAACTGGAAGTTGGCGAGATGGCTCAACCATCGGTCGACCTGACGATCGTGGAAGCCATCCGGCTTGCCGAATCCTTCGAGGCCGTGTCCCTTCCAGTCCACCTTGGCCAGCTTGGCGATGCCGTCGACGAGTTCGAACGCCAGCCCGCGACGAGCGTCGAGGTCGGAGAGAAACGGCTCGGGCCAGCCGTCGGTGTTCATCGGCGACCAGCCGTCGATGTGGTTCATCAGATAGAAGGCGGCGCCGAGCACGCTCGTGTCGTCGCACGCCGCGATGGCTTCGGGATGCGGCACGTCGGTGCCGTTGAGTGCTGCCAGCACGCGGTACTCCCGCAGCATCGTCTCGTTGCGGCCGTCCGGCACCTTGGCCGGCGGACGCCGCAGCACACACGTGTGTTCACCGCGGCGGATCTCGAAGATCTCGTTGGACGCCCCGCCGCTGATGAACGCGGTCTCGACTGGCTCACCTTTGCCGGGCAGCCCCTGCTCGTCCATCCAATCGGCGAGCCTCTCCCGATCGACGAGGCCCTCGGTCCGAGCGCCGTCGTCCTCAGCGAAAACGCTCAAGCGTTGGCCACCTCGTGCTCGATGTAGTCGGCCAGCTTCTCCCGAGCCTCCGCCACCTTCGTCGGCAGATGCTCGGTCGGCCACAGTCCTTCGGCCGGCCGGTGGCGCTTGAGCAGCTGCCGGGCGACCGTCACCTTGTGCACCTCGGTCGGGCCGTCGACAAGGGCCATGACCGGCGCCGTCATCCACATGCCCCCGAGGGGAAGCTCGTTCGACACGCCGAGGGCGCCATGCACTTGGATCGACCGCTGCACGATGTTCTGCAGCACTTCCGGCATGCGCACCTTCACGGCGGCGATGTCGTGACGGACCTTGCGGTAGTCCTTGTACTTGTCGATCGTCCACGCGACGTACAGCACGAACAGCCGGAACTGCATCAGCTCGATGTACGAGTCGGCGATGAAGTTCTGCACGCTCTGTTTCTCGGCCAGCAGGCTGCCCTGCGTCTCGCGTGACAATGCCCGCTCGCACATCATGTCGAGCGCCTTCTGGCACATGCCCACGGTGCGCATGGCGTGGTGGATGCGGCCGCCTCCCAGTCGCGTTTGCGCGATGGCGAACGCTTGGCCTTCACCACCGAGCAGATTCTCTTCGGGCACGCGCACGTTCTCGTAGTGGATCAAGGCGTGGTTGCCCTCGTGGTCGCGGCTCTCTCCCATGAGGCCAACGTTGCGCACGATGTTCACACCGGGCGTGTCGGTGGGGACGAGGAACATCGACATGCCCTGGTACGCGCTCACGTCGGGATTCGTCACGACCATCACGATGAGGAACGACGACGTCTTCGCGTTCGACGAGAAGAACTTCCAACCGTTGATGACCCACTCGTCGCCGTCCTTCTCGGCCCGCGTCTGGAACCGGGTCGGGTCGGATCCTCCCTGCG
>JBEEGD010000409.1:0-10187 GCA_041166685.1 Acidimicrobiaceae bacterium
GCGCTCAGCGTGCCGAAACGCCCAAACGTCGGCCAGCGCGCGGGAACTCGTCAGTCCATCGTGACGGTGAAGCGGTACCGCGGGCGGCGGTGGTACTCCTCGAGGTCCTCGAACTCCCCCTCGGGCGGCGTCAGTCGGAGCGCGAGCGCGCCCGGTTTGTAGAACACCGACTCGATCTCTTCTTCAGTCGCGCCGTTCGGATCGACGCCTCCGTCGAGAATCGCCTTGAGCACCGCGGTGCCGAGACGACCTTTCATGAGGCGATGCATGATCGCGGGCAGCGACTCGGGATCCTTCAGCAACCAAGAGTGCGTACCACCGTGCACGACGACAAGCTCGCCGCGGCCGCGCCGCGCCGCGGAGCGAGCCGTTGCGATCGGCACGGCCAGATCGCGATCACCGTGAATCGCGAACAGCGGGACGCGGTCTTGCGCGAGACGCTCGAGCATCCATCGGCTGCCTTGAGAGCGCAGGATCGAGATGCCGGGACCGATGAGCCGCCACGGCCGGCGCATGTGGCCGAGCAGCGTTGGCGCAACAAGCTTCCCGAGTTTGCGCGCCTGCGCAGGATCTTGGAACAGCGGCACTGTGGTCAACGTGTCGACCACCAAACCGACGCCGATGCCTGCCAGCAATGGCGGGCAGATGCGGAAGAGGTTGACCATCCGATCCCACGTGTCGCCGACGATCGCATCAAGCAGGATGACCGCGATCGCCTGATCGGTGTGGTTCGCAGCGAGCTCAGTGACGAGGCGTCCACCCATCGAGTGCCCGGCGAGCACGGCCTTCTCGACACCGAGATGGTTCAGCGCCTCGCCGAGCAACTCGGTGTAGCTGCTGAACCGTCCCGCGCCGGCCGGGAGACCGAGCGTCGCCCCATGGCCGGCGACGTCGATGGCGACAACCTTGAAACCCAATGACACGATGCGCGACAGCGTCTGCGCATAGAGAATCCCCTCGGCCGAGAAGCCGTGCACCACGACGAGCGGGACTCCCCGCCCGCACACGGCCACGCCGACCTGGTGTCCGTTGTCGAGCGTGATGAGATGCCGGGCGAGCTGCGGCATGACGACGCGGCCCTGCCCCGGAGCGACCGGTGTGGTCGTTGGTCCGACGATGGGTGTGATGACCTCACCGGTCATTCACCCAGTGTGGCAAAAGTTGTCAGCGCAACTGTGCATCCACGGGTCAATCTCCCAACAATTGCCGCGCTTCGTCACAATCGCGATGCATCTGCTCGAGGAGGGCGTCGACGGAATCGAACTTCAACTCATCGCGCAGGCGGGCCACGAAGCGAACCTTGGCCACCTCGTCGTAGAGATCGCCTTGCCAGTCGATGAGGTGGACCTCGAGGAGCCGATACGGCTGATCCTCATAGACCTGCGGACGCCGCCCCAAGGAGATGGCCGCCGGAATCCGCTCGGCCGACGGTCGCTGGTACCAGCCTGCGTAGATGCCGTCCGCGGGGAGGAGAATCTCCTCCGGCACGGCGATGTTGGCGGTGGGAAAGCCCCACTCACGACCACGCTCGTCGCCGTGTTGGACCACTCCTCGCACCTCGTACTCGTGGCCGAGCATCGCGTTGGCAGTTGCGAGGTCGCCGGCCACCAGTGCCCTGCGAATGGCAGTCGACGAAACCTGCAGCTCGTCCCGAGCCGGCGCGCCGTCGGGACCTACGAGCGAGAGTCCCATCACGTCGAACCCGTACTCACGACCCATCTGCTCGAGCAACGCGACGTTGCCCCGCCGCTGATGTCCGAAATGGAAATCCGCACCGACGACGACGAGCTTCGCGTGGAGGCAGTCGACGAGCACCTCCTTGACGAAGTCCTCCGGGGACTCCTTCGACCGTTCCTCGTCGAAGTGAACGACCAACGCGTAGTCGACGCCCGTTTCCTCGAGCAGCTCCAGCTTCTGGTCGAGATCGGTCAGCAATCGCGGCGCCGACTCGGGCCGCACAACGCTCGCGGGATGACGATCGAACGTGACGACCGCGGTCGCGAGACCGCGCTCCTCGGCCAGGCGCCGCACGGTTGCGATGACCGCTCGATGGCCAAGGTGGACGCCGTCGTACGCGCCGATCGTGACGGCGGTGCCCTCTTCGGGACGAGGACACTCGTCGAGGGTGCGCAACGTCCGCATTGACGGAGGCTACGCGATGAGCACCGCGGGCTTGACGGTCTCGTCCTTGTACGGCTCGTACATGGCCAGCAGCGCGCCTGAGTCGTCGAGCACCGCCCACGGGCCGTCGCCCTCGACGTCGAGGTGGCTGCGAGCGAGCACCTTGCCGCTGCCGAGGAGCTCCGCGGTTGCGACAACGGTTGGATAGTCACGCACCGCGGCAGCGGGCGGCAGGATCGAGCCTTCGTTGACCGCATCGATGCGGCGGGATTCCGCCAGTGTGAACGAACCGATCGCGGTGCGGCGCAGGTTGCGCAGATGCGCACCGCCGCCGAGCGCCAATCCGACATCTGAAGCCAACGACCGGACGTACGTGCCCGACGAGCATTCGACGACGACGCGATACACGAGTGGATCGCCGGTGGCGTCGACGTCGAAGCGGTGCACGGTCACGGGTCGAGGCTCGCGCTCGACTTCGATTCCTGCGCGCGCAAGCTCGTGGAGACGGCGACCGCCGATCTGCACGGCGGACACCATCGGCGGCACTTGCAGGATGTCGCCGGTCAACGTAGCGGCCGCCGCTCGAACGTCGTCAAGGCTGACCCCAGCCATGTCGTACGTGGCGACCACTTCGCCCGAGGCGTCGAGCGTGGACGTCGAGACGCCGAGCACGACTTCGCCCGTGTAGGTCTTGGGCAACACCGTGAGGAAGCGCAACAGCCGAGTCACGCGACCAACGCCGATGAGCAACACGCCAGTTGCGTCAGGGTCGAGGGTGCCCGAGTGGCCGACCTTCTTCGTGTGCAGGATGCCGCGCAGCTTGGCCACCACGTCGTGCGACGTCCATCCCGCTTCCTTGTCGACGACGACGAGCCCGTCCATGGGGACAGTCACCCGAAATCCCACTCAGACATACACAGATCTGTGTATGTCTGAGTGGGATTTGGCCAGGGACGGGTCACTTGTCGTCGTCCTGCAACTGGCGCAGCAGATCCTCGAGCCTCCCTGCCGAACGCTCGACTTCGTCGGCGCGGAACGCCAAGAGAGGCGTCCGCTTCATTCGAGCCTGGCGAGCGATGGACGCTTGTAGCCGTACCCGATGTTCATGCAGCCCGGCGAGCATCTCTTCGTCACGGTCGGCGCCGGACGGCGTGTCCACGTAGATGGTGGCGTGGCGCAGGTCGGGCTCGACCACAACATGCATCACGGTGACGAGGTCGAGCCGTTCGTCGTCGATGCGCTCGATCTCCTCCGCGACGATCTGACGCAACAGCTCCTTGAGCCGCGCCGTACGCGGATAGCGATGAGAACTTCGGCTCTTCATGCGTCTGTATCCATCCACTGGACCGACGAGTTCACGACCTCGACCTCGGGGAACGACCACACGAAGCGATCCACCGCCTCGAGCACCTCACGGACGTGCGACTCGGCACTTGCGACTGCAGCGAAGCCGAGCTCGGCCCGCTGCCACTTGTCCTGGTGGTCGACCTCGGACGCCGCGACGCTGTAGCGCCGGGCTGCACCCTGCAAGATCGTCTTGACCACCGCCCGTTTCTCCTTCAGCGAGTGACACTGCGGCAGGCGGAGGTCGACTGCCAGCGATGCTACGTGCGTGGGATCTCTCGCTCTTCGAACGTTTCGATGATGTCGCCCTGCTTGAGGTCCTGGAAGTCGGACAGGCCGATACCGCACTCGAAGCCCGACTGCACCTCGCGGACGTCGTCCTTGAAGCGCCGCAACGAGTTGATGGCGCCCTTCCAGATGATCGTGCCCTCGCGGAGGAACCGGACCTTGGAGCCGCGGGTGATCGTGCCGGACTGCACGTAGCAGCCGGCGATGCGGCCGACGCGCGGTACCGAGAAGATCTCGCGCACCTCCGCCTCGCCCGTGACTACTTCCTCGAACTCGGGGGCGAGAAGGCCGAGCATCGCGTTCTCGATGTCCGAGAGGACTTGGTAGATGATCTCGTACGTTCGGATCTCGACCTGCTCGCGCTCGGCGAGCTCTCGAGCCTTGCGGTCGGGGCGTACGTTGAAGCCGATGATCGTCGCGTTCGACGCGGCCGCCAGCTGGATGTCGTTCTCGGTGATGCCGCCGACTGCTCGATGCACGAACGCCAGCTTCACCTCGTCGCGCTCGAGCTTGCGCAAGCTCTCGGTGAGCGCCTCGAGGGAACCGGTCACGTCCGCCTTGAGCACGAGGTTGAGTGTGGCTGCCTCGCCCGACTGGATCTGTTCGAAGATGTCTTCGAGACGAGCGCCGCTCGACATCGCGTGCGCGTCACGACCGAGACCGGCCATGCGCTGCCAGTGCTCGCGGGTTTCCGCGACGTTGCGGGCGACGCGCTCTTCGGGAGCGACGACGAAGTCGTCGCCGGCGTCGGCGACGTCGGAGAGACCGAGCACTTCGACAGGCATCGACGGGCCCGCCTCTTTGACCGGCTCGCCCTGGTCGTTGATGAGGGCGCGTACACGACCCCATGCGGGGCCGGCCACCATGGCGTCGCCAACTCTGAGCGTGCCTCGTTGCACGAGCACCGTTGCGACGGGGCCACGACCGACGTCGAGGTGGGCTTCGAGCACGACGCCCTGCGCTCGGGTGTCGGGGTTGGCCGTCAACTCTTCGAGATCCGCAGTGATCAGCAGTGTGTCGAGGAGATCGTCGATACCGAGGTTCTGCAACGCAGAGACCTGCACCATCTCGGTGTCGCCGTTCCACTGCGTGGGGATGAGGCCGTGCTCGGAGAGCTGTTGCATCACACGCTCGGGATTGGCCTGCTCGCGATCGACCTTGTTGATCGCAACCACGATCGGAACGTCGGCCGCCTTCGCGTGGTTGAGCGCCTCGACGGTTTGTGGCATCACTCCGTCGTCGGCCGCGACGACGAGCACGACGATGTCGGTGGCCTCCGCCCCGCGCGCTCGCATGGCCGTGAACGCCTCGTGGCCCGGCGTGTCGATGAAGGTGATCAGGCGACCGTTCTTCTCGGTCTGGTACGCGCCGATGTGCTGCGTGATGCCACCGGCTTCGCCCGCTACCACGTTGGCGTTGCGAATCTGGTCGAGCAGCTTGGTCTTGCCGTGGTCGACGTGACCCATCACCGTGATGACCGGTGGCCGGGCCACCGCATCGGCGTCGTCTTCCTCTTCCTCGTCAGGAAGGTCCAGCATCTTCTGCAGCTCGACCTCCTGCTCCTCACCAGGGTTGACGAGACGTATCTCGGCCCCGACTTCTGCAGAGAAGAGCTCGATCATGTCGTCGGTCAGCGATTGCGTCGCGGTGACCATCTCGCCCTGCTGCATGAGGAACCGCACGACGTCGGCCGCGGTGCGGTTCAGCTTCGGGCCGAGATCTTGCGGGGTCGTCGCGCGCTCGATGACCACGACACCCTCAGGGACCGGCGCGGAGGAGTGCGTGTAGGTCGGGGTCTCGAACGGCTGCAACTCTTCGCGGTTCCGGCGGCGCCGTCCTCCCTTTCGCGGGCGGGGCGTACGTCGCTGCGGACCGCCGCGACCGCCGGGGCCACCCGGACCTCCTGGACCACCGCCGGGGCCCCCAGGGCCACCCGGACCTCCTGGACCACCGCCCGGACGCGGGCCGCCGAAGCCACCACCACCGCCGCGGGGTGCGCCGAAGCCTCCGCCTCCGCCACCGCTGGGGCTCGCGCCGGGAGGACGCTGACCGCCCACAGGACGCATGCTCGGGCCGCTCGGCCGGCCCACGGTGGGGCCGCCACGCGACTGCATCGGACCGCGGCCCCCCATCCCGGGAGGTGGCGGAATTGGCTTGCCCGTCTGCGAGGTCGGTGCCACGCCACCGGTGGCCGCGGGTGGCATCTCGTCGGCGTCGGGAGCGCCTCGCGGTTCACTGACGCGCGCCGCAGGGGCCACCGCGGGGTCGGGAGGCGGCGGCACGCGGCGGGCGGGCGCTTCTTCCGGCGCGGGGCGGGCAGCCGCGGGACGCGGCGCGATCGGCGGGGGTGGCGGGCCCGGAGGCAGCGGTGCGCGGCCCGACTGCGTGCCACTCGATCGGATGGATGGACGCCGCGGTGCGGGCGGAGCTTCGGCCGCCGCCGGCGCGGGCGCGATGTCAGGTTCAACGACGGGTTCGGGTTCTGGTTCTGGTGCGGGCTTCGACGCGACGGCCGCGGGCTGCTCGGGTTCGGCCGGGATCTCGACGACCGGTGCGGGCTCCGGTGCGGGCTCGGGCGCCGGTGCGGGCTCGGGCGCCGGTGCGGGCTTGGGCTCGACAACCACCACCGGGTCCGGCTCGGGCTCGGGTACGGCCGCCGGAGCAGGCGCCGCCTCCGGCTCCGGAGCCGCGGCCACTGGCTCGGCTGCCTTCTTCGCGGCGGCAGCCTTCTTGGCCGGCGCCTTCTTGGCCGGTGTCTTCTTGGGTTCCTCAGGCTGCTGTTCGCGCCGGATGCCGAGCTGGTCGGCCTTGCGCCGCACACGATCGGCCTGCGCCTCTTGGACGCTCGAGGAGTGGCTCTTCACCCCGATGCCGAGCTGTTCGCAAAGGTCGAGGAGCTCCTTGTTGGTGAGCCCCAACTCTTTGGCCAGCTCGTGTACTCGTGGGTTCTTGGGCAAAGAGGTCCTCTTACCTTGTCGATTCAGGGCCGCTGATCGGCTGAGCAGCGTGCTAGAGCTTAGGTGGGTAGGCGCCGGCTTCCCGCAGGAACAGCGCGTCGTCAGGCTTCGCCTGCCGAGAAAAGCGCCACTGTGCCTCTGGGTCGCCTCGCCCTATCGGGCTCGGCTCCTTAGTCTCGCGCAGGCGGCCCCGACGGCACGAAGTCCGTTCGGAGGCGCTTGAGCGCTCCCGCATCCACCTCGGCCCGAAGGGCCTTGGCGAACGCTCGCCGCCTGGCGGCGGCATCGAAGCACCCGAGCGACCCCTTGCAGAGCCAGGCGCCCCGGCCGGGCAGTGTACGGCCGAGGCTCAGGCTCGCCTCGCTTCCTCGGGTGACCCGCACCAGGTCCGCCTGCGGGCGCCGGGTCCGACAGCCGATACAGGTGCGGAGGGTGGCTACGAATCGCCTCCGTCGGTCTCGGCCGCGACGGCCGCAGGAGCGTCAGGCGCAGTGTCCTCGGCCGGCACGTCGTCGGCTGGCGCCTCCGCCACAGGCGCAGCTGGCGCGGGCGCGGGCGCGGGCGTGGGCGTGGGCGTGGGCTCGGGCAGCGGCTTGGGTTCGTCGCCCAAGTGGGCCCACTGCTCGGCGGACAGCGCCGGGCCGCCCTCGGCCGGCTGCCAGAGCTGCTCGCCGGTCTCAGGATCGATGATCCACTCGCCCTGGGCCCACTCCTCGCCGCCGTAGGCCTCTTCGTCGGCCAGCTGCGTCTCGCTCTTGATGTCGACCCGCCAGCCGGTGAGACGCGCCGCAAGCCGAGCGTTCTGGCCTTCCTTCCCGATGGCCAGCGACAGCTGGTAGTCGGGAACGATCACCTCGGCCGTGCCGCTCGTCTCGTCGATGCGAACCTCTTTGACCTTCGCGGGCGACAGCGCCTTCATGACGAAGTCAGGCGGGTCGGCGGAGAACGGCACGATGTCGATCTTCTCGCCGCGCAGCTCGTTGACGACCATTCGCACTCGCGCGCCGCGGGCGCCGACGCAGGCCCCGACGGGATCGACGTTGTTGTCGTTGGACCACACCGCGATCTTCGTGCGATGCCCGGGTTCGCGGGCGCATGCCTTGATCTCGACGATGCCGTCGGCGATCTCGGGCACCTCGAGCTCGAACAGCCGCTTGATGAGCCCAGGATGGGTGCGACTCACCACGATCTGCGGGCCCTTCGACGTCTTGCGGACCTCGACGATGTACGCCTTCACGCGTGCGCCAGGCTCTGGCCGCTCGTACGGCACCTGCTCGGCCTGCGGCAACAACGCCTCCACGCGACCGAGGTCGAGCAGCGTGTAGCGGCTGTCGTTCTGCTGGATGATGCCCGTGACGATGTCGCCTTCGCGGCCGGCGTATTCCTCGTACTTCTGCTCGCGGTCGATCTCCCGCAGCCGCTGCGTCATGACCTGTTTCGCCGTCTGTGCGGCGATGCGGCCGAAGTCGGACGGCGTGACGTCGATCTCGTCGCCGAACGGCTCGCCGTCCTCGTCGATCTGCTGCCCGAACACACGGAACTCGAACGTGTCGGGATCGATCGTGACCCACGCGTATTCGTACGCGTCCTCGCGACGCTTGTACGCGGACTCGAGCGCGTCGGCGAGCGCGCTCAGCAGGGTGTCGATGGTGATGCCGCGCTCCGCCGCGAGCATCTGGAGCGCCTCCATCATGTCCAAGTTGCTCATCAGTTGGCCTTTGCCTTCGTTTTGGCCGAGGTCTTGCCGGGCTTCGGTGCCGGACCCCACTCGAACACCGTTCGGGCCTTTTCGATGTCGTCGTAGCGGAGCGTGATGTCGTCGACAGTGATGCCGTGGTCATCCGCGGCCGTGAGCGCGCCCTTCAGACGCCGGGCGCCGTCGAAGCCGGCCACGGTCTTGACCGAGATGGGGGTGCCCACGGCGCCGGCGAAGTGGAGAGGGGTGCGGAGCGGGCGCTCGAGCCCCGGACTCGAGACCTCGAGCGTGTACTTGCTCGGGATCGGGTCGTGCTCGTCGAGCGCGACCGAGATCAGGCGGGTGGTGTGCGCGATGGCGGTGAGATCGACTCCACCAGGGGCGTCAACTGTGATCCGGAGCTGGGAGCCGTTGAGCTCCACGTCGTACACGGTCAGGGACTGTCTCGCGAGCAGCGGCTCGACGATTTCGCGCACGCGCTCAACGATGCTCACCTGACAGTCACCTCCTCCGGTCGCGTACCTCCAGGTCAAACGATTTCATGCAAATCGGCCGTGCGACCTGCACTACCCGCGTACAAACCGCAATGGGCCGATTTGTATGAACTAGGCGTGGGCCGGAGCCCACGCCTCACGGGGGTCAGAACTATAGCCCGTCAGCGATGATTCGGGCGCTCGCCGCCACGGCTCCATCAGCCAATATCCACAGGCTTTCGCCCTCGACCACGACGCCCGCGGTCTGGCCACGGTCGATGCCGCCGCGGTACTCGAGAACGAAGGTCACCGGCGCCTTCAGGTCGAAATGCTCCTCGACAACGGCCCAGTACACGGCGTTGTTCACGTGGCCGAGCACGTCGAAGTCGCTGAACCGTGCCGGCCACGGGACTGGGTCGGCCGGGGGCGGGTCGTCGTGGCCGAGTCGAGCCGAGACGGCGCGTCCGGCGGCCGCCTCGCCGTAGAGCCGGTCGAAGTCCGCCGGTAGACGCTTCGGCCGGCCGGTCTGGAGATCGACGTGGACCCACAGCGCGGTGGCGTGGATCGCGCCGCCCTCGCTCCCGACGATCGACGTGCTCCGTTCCGCCCACCGGCTGCCCACGCCGGAGGCCCACGTGGCGAGCTTCAATTCCTCGCGGAAGACCGGGAACCTCTCCACGTGCAGCGTCGTTCGCCGTACGACCCATGCGGACGCGTCCTCACCAATCGCGTCGACGGCGTCGTCGTTGCCGATGTCCTGCAGATAGCGGGCGACGGCGTCGAGTCGCGCCCGCCCCTTGGGCGTGACATCGGAGAGCCGAACGGGCCGGGTCGCGGAGTAGATGCGGCCGTGGCGCGGCCTCTCAGTAGGCACGAGCGCAGTAGGCGACGAGTTCGGGTTCATCGTCGGACGAGGGCACGGTGCCGTCGGCCCGCTGCAGACAACGGACGGTGATGGTCGACTCGGCCAGCCGCGCCTCACCTTCCAGTCCGATGAGGTCCCACGGCGCTCTCGCGAATCCTGTTTGGGCGGCTTCGACGATCTCGTCGAGCGACGAGCATTCGATCGTGCGCTCATCGCGCCTCGTCGTTGCGGCTGCGAGCAGCTCGGCCTGCACGACATCGATCGCGTCGGCAACCAGCGCGGGCGCCTTGTCGACTCGGATGGACTCCTTCGTCCCAGTGTCACGGCGGACGAGGGTCACCGAGCCCTCGGCAAGATCGCGGGGGCCGACCTCGACTCGCAGAGGCACGCCCTTCAACTCCCAGTCGGTGGAACGGCGGCCGAACGACGTGTCGACGCGCGCG
>JBEEGD010000410.1:0-2777 GCA_041166685.1 Acidimicrobiaceae bacterium
CACAACCGTATGGGGCTCACCGCTCGCGATGACCGCGCCGAGCTCGAGCGCGATCAACTCGTCGGAGATGGTGGTGATCAACGGCATGTCGTGCTCGATCACCACGAGGGCTGCGCCCGTCTTGTCGCGGATGTCGAGCAACACCGGTGCGAGTGCCTCGGTCTCTCGTTGCGCGATGCCCGACGACGGTTCGTCGAGGAGCAGCACCGACGGCGCGTGCGCCAAGGTGCACGCGAGGTCGACGACGCGGCGGGTGCCGGTCGACAACTCCCCGATGAACTTGTCGGCGTACGCCTGGAGGCGCATCAGCTCGATGAGCTCGTCGACCTTCTCGTTGACGACGCGCTCGGACATCTTCACCGCGGGCGACAGCACGAAGGCGGCCAGCGGGTCAGGAACGGGAACGTGCCGCTCGTATGCGGTCGCGATCGTGTCGCGGACCGTCATCGACGGGAACAGTCGCGCGTCCTGGAAAGAGCGACCGAGGCCCGCCAGCGCGCGTTGATCGGGGGACAGATCGGTGACGTCCTTGCCGTTGATGACGATTCGCCCTCGTGCCTCGGGGACGAAGCCGGAGATGATGTCGAGCACGGTGGTCTTGCCGGCGCCATTCGGGCCGATCATCCCCACGATCTGGCCCTGCGCGACGGTGAAGCTCACGTCGTCCACCGCGCGGATGCCGCCGAACGACGCCGAGATCTCCCGTAGCTCGAGCGCGGTCTCGTGCGTCGCGCCGCAGTGGTCGCAGGCGCCGGCGAAATGACGGTGTCCGTTCGGGTTCACTCCGGCGAGATTCTCGGTGCGTTGGGTGGCTGCGCCTTCGAGGAAGACCGCCCGCAACAGTTCGGGGCGATCGAGAAGGTCTGAGGTCGGTCCGTTGAATCGCACCTCGCCCTTTTCGAGGAAGACCGCCCGCTCCGCCAACGTGATCGCGACATTGACGGACTGCTCGACCAGCACGACCGTGGTGCCGCTCTCGTGAATGGCGTGCACGATCCCGAGCAATTGCTCCACGATGATCGGGGCGAGGCCAAGGCTGAGCTCGTCGATCATCAACAGCTGTGGCTTGGCCAGGAACGCCTGGCCAAGCGTCAGCATCTGCTGCTCGCCTCCGGAGAGGTTGCCGGCCCGTTGGTCCCACCGCTCGCGCAGGATCGGGAAGAACTCGAGCACTTGCTCGGTCGCGGTGCGCACGTACTCCGGGTCCTTGACGTAGACCCAGCCCGCGAGCTGCAAGTTCTCCGCAACGGTGAGCGTGGGGAACACACCCTTGCCGCCGGGCATCATCGAGATCCCGCGGCCGACCGTCTCGGTTGGAGGCGAGCCTGTGATGTCCTGGCCGTCGTAGACGACGGTGCCCGCCGAGGGTTTCACGAGGCCGCAGATGGCCGAGAGCAGCGTCGACTTGCCGGCACCGTTCGTACCGAGCAGTGCGACGATCTCGCCGCGCGAGACATGGAAGTCGACGCCGAAGAGCACCTTCGCCTTGTCGTACGCGACCTCCAGGCCGCGCACGACGAGCAGCGCGTCGTCCGGTGGTTCACCGCTTTCGTGTTGCGCGCTCCATTCGGGTGCGAGACCCGTGGCTCTGGGTGCGTCGGCTTCGACCTCGTCGAGCAACGCCACCGCGGTCTCGTCGACGCGCACATCGGCCAGCAGGCTGGGGACGACGATGCCTCGCGCCTTGGCGATGCGGCGCAGCAGCGCGTCGCGCGCTGCGTAGAACGCGCCGCCGATGCCGTCGGGGCGAACGAGCATGATGAAGAGCAGACCGACGCCGCTGGCGAAGAGCCGGGCCTGTTGGGTCCGCGTGAGCGGCGAGTAGTTCACGAAGTAGAGGTAGGTCGCGCCGAGCATCGCCCCGCCCACCGAGCCGAGTCCACCGAGCACCCCGATCGAGAACACGAGGACGTTCTGCGATGGATCGCGGATCGTGCTCGACACCTGGTGCTGGTGGAAGAGGTACAGCCCGCCGGCCAACCCGGCGATGAAGCCGGAGAAGCCGAAGGCCGTGAGCTGCGCGCGCACCGGACTGATGCCGTAGGACTGCGCGGCTCTGCTGTTGTCGCGAGTCGCGATGAGCACGCGGCCCGTGCGCGAACGGCGCAACCGCCAGATCGAGGCGACCACCAGCGCCAAGAACCCGAGAACCACGTAGTAGAACGCGTAGTCCGACTCGAGGTCGAACTTGTCGAAGATCACCGGCCTCACCCGCAAGCGATCCGCGACGTTGGGGATGAGCCACGGGAAGTACTCGTGGTTCAGGAAGAACGTGCCGGTGGTGACGGCGAAGGCCAACGAGGTCACCGCGAGGAACGGTCCTTTGATCTTGAGTGCGGGGATGCCCAGCGCAAGGGCGACGGCTGAGCCCGTCAGTCCGGCGGCGCCGACGCAGACGAAGAAGTTCTTGCCCTGGAGGGCCAGCGTCCACGACACGGCTCCGCCCATCGCCATGATCGCCAGTTGACCGAGGCTGATCTGGCCGGCCCAGCCAGTGAGCAGCACGAGCGAGCACATCACCATGGCGAAGATGAGCCCGATGGTGAAGAGGTTGACCTGGCTCTTGGTCAGCGTGAGCGGCACGAACACGAGCAGGAGCGCGCTGATCGCCGCCAGCACGCCGAGGCCCACCTTCATCTCCGGCAAGCGCATCAGCTCGCGCGGGATCGGGCGCACCTCTCGAATGGCTCTCCACGTGGAGGTGCCGATGTCCCGGGCGCGATCTTCGCCGCCGCGCCGCTGGATGAGGAGCGCGCCGACGATCACCGCGAAGAGCA
>JBEEGD010000411.1:0-6075 GCA_041166685.1 Acidimicrobiaceae bacterium
CCAGGTCGCGCACCACGCGCTGTGTCCCGTCGTGATTCACCGTCAGCTCGTCGACTAGAGATACGAGACGAACTCGAGCAGGCTCCCGTCCGGATCACGAAAGTAGACGTGGCCACCTCGGCCGCCGGCACCGGAGTCGCTCTCGAGCGGACCTGCCACGACCTCGACGCTGTGCTGCCGGAGGTGGTCGACCGCGTCCTCGATCGGCCCGGGCCAGACGAAGCAGAGGTCGCTGCCTCCCGGCGCGACGGGCAGTTCGGCGTTCAGTCCGACGAATCCCGGCCCGTGGACATTCAGCTGCCAGTCGCCGAAGCGGTAATGGCCGAACGAGTCGTCCCGCTGGTCGACCTCCGCACCGAGCACGTCGCGATAGAAGGCATTCGAGCGCGCCCAGTCGGAGACGGCGATCACACAGTGGTCGATCACGAGGCGTGGCAACACGCCGCCGATGTTGTCAACCCGCGGCCCGTTACGTCAGTGGTTGCTGTCGCTGCAGGTCAGGCTCAGCAGGAGCCGCTCATCGTGATGCCGCCAGGCCCGGCCGGCCCGGTCATGTGGGCCGTTTTCCCACCGACCGTCGACTGAATGCAGTAGGTCGTGCCCGAGACGATGATCGGTTCTGCCGACAACTTGATGCCCGCGGCGTAGCTCGCCTTGAGTTTCGCCAGCGACATGCCGGCGTTGTAGGAACCGTTGTCCACGAAGTAGGCTTCGATAGCCGGCCTGGCAGCCGCAACGTTCGCCCTCGCGGCGGCGCGCTCGGCGCGTCCCGCGAAGGTGAGCAACGAAGGCACGGCAATCGCGAGCAGGACGCCGATGATCAGGAGGACGATGAGCAGCTCGACCAGCGTGAACCCTGCGCTACCGCTGCACGATTCGCCGTCCGCAGCGCCCCTGGCGTCTGCTCGCCGCACCCTCTCAACAGTCTCCGCTGCGCTCCCCATCTCGGGGCTCAGTGTGTACGCAGATGTCCCGCGCTGCCATTGCCCGTTCGGCCAGTTCAGGTTGGGCGTAGGAGCGACGATTGACCAGGGTGCGATAGCGCTAACCTCAGCCCCGGCCCCCGTAGCTCAGTGGATAGAGCAGCGGTTTCCTAAACCGCGTGCACAAGTTCGATTCTTGTCGGGGGCATCACGTTATTCGAGCCGTTTCCCCTCGTATATCGGAGTCGGCGCATACGAGCCCGAGCAGTCGCTGTCCGCTCAAGACCGCCGTAGACCGCCTCACGGTGGCGTTCACTGGCGCGCAACTGGCGCGCGGCCCGACTCGAAGCGTTATGCAGAAGCGGTTGCTGCTCGAATGACTGCATTCGTCCTCCCGCCGGTTGACAGTTGCGCAGGCGCGGCGGATGATCAACCTGGATCAAGCTGCGGCGCTCTGCACTCCAACGACCGGAGGTGGAAGATGGCCCAGCGGACCGAAGGCGCCGTCGGCGTCGAAATCCCAGAGGAGACGCCGGCCGATCTCCGCCGTCGCATCGACGACCCGTCATGAGCGCCTCGGATCGCTTCAAGGGGACGCTTCCGTACGCGAGCGAGCTCTTCGGGATCTATCAGCCTCTGCTCGGTTGGAAGTCGAAGATCACCGCGGAGCGTTACGAGGGCGCAGTTGCGAAGTCGTACGACGCGATCGGCAACAAGTTCCTCAAGGCAGTCTCCTCGCCGGTGCGTGTCAAGCCTCGCGACGTCGCGGCGTCGCTCGCGAGTCACGGCGGCGCCTCGTTCGAGGTCGAGAACCTCGAGCCCATCCGCTTGCCGGACGAGCTGCGACCGCGAGTCGCGGCGTCGATCCAGAGCGGAATCGCGCAGCTGATCGCCGAGGAGGTCGGCAATCGGCCACCGGCGGACTGGGAGGCCGAGCTGACGTACGACCGCGTCAAGGAGCGACTCGAAGAGCTCAAGACCATCATCCAAGACCCACGCGAGCTGCAGCGTCACCCCGGTGTTCAGACCTACGTCGAGACCTTCGCCTCTCAACTCGGAGACCGCGACTCGATGCGAATCCTGACGGCGCTGTTCGACAAGGAGTCGAGGACGGCCGGCTACCTCGTGTTCCTCGCGCAGCATTCCCCGAGTGCGTTGAACCAGCTGTTCTTTCCCCAGCAGCTCGATGCGCTGAGCGCGATTGCCCGCGTTGACCCGCTGCTCAGCTTTGGCGACGGCACCTTTCGAGCGGTGCTCTCCCCGATCGGGATCATCCATCTCTACCGGGAGTACTTCTTCGAGTTCGACTCGTTCCTCGGGCCGCCGGTCGGGCACGTGTGGCTGAGCCCAGGGGGCACAGTGGAGCTGGTCGAGGTCAACACCCGCAAGGTCCTCGTCGAGCGCACCTTCGAGACGGCGGTCGAGACCGTCCAGCGGCAGGAGACGGACATCACCGCACAGGACGAGCTCGCCGACGCCGTCAAGGAAGACAACAGCAGCGACGTGAAGTTCGGAGTGACCAACACCGCGAAGTACAGCGTGAAGGTGTTCGAGGACACCGCGACGGCGAGTTTTTCACTCGACCAGGCGAAGAAGACCTCCCGCGAGACCACGCACAAACACATGCGCCAGCAGAGCGAGAAGCTGTCGAGCGAGATCAAGCGAAACTTCAAGACGACGTTCCGTACGTCTACGGAGGTGACGGACACGACGAGCCGGCGCTACGTCATCGCGAACGCGTCGCCCCGCCTCGTGAACTACGAGCTGCGGCGGAAGATGCGCAAGGTCGGCGTGCAGGTGCAGGACATCGGTGTGCAGCTGTGCTGGCACACCTTCGTCGACGACCCGGGTAAGGCTCTCGGCGTCGGCATGTTCGTCCACCTCGGCGAGCCGCCGGAGATGGCGGACCTCGTGCATCCGGACCAACCCGTCGCCCCCACCGCGCAACGGGAGGAGCTCGCCTTCGCGATCCCCTTCGTCGGGCTGGACACCGACGACACGGACAACGCCTACACGGACGGCTCCGAGACCGAGGTCGGCTTCCTAGACTCGACGGAGCACATCGAGCCGAACTTCCCGCAAAGAGTGACGTTCAAGAGTCCCGGCTTCACGCTGACCGACGTCGTGATCAGCACCGAGGGTGACGACGCGAAGATCTCCGCCCGCGACATCCACTCGGACGAGGGCTCGAGCGCCGGCACGTTCACGGCTCATCTCGACTACGTGAACTGGCACGGCCGCGACGTCGTGAACGCCAAGGCGGCCCTCACCTGGTCACCGACCCAGGCGTCCGTCGACGCGGCCAAGGCGCAGTACGACACCAAGATGGGTGAATACACCGCCGAAAAGGCGCGCCGCTTCAAGGAGGCGTTCATCAAGGCGTCCCGCGAGCGCATCGAGCTGGCGAGCCAGATCAGGCCTCGTCCCGCTACCACCCTCCGTGAAGAAGAACGTACCGTCGTCTACCGGAGGCTCATCCGCCAGCTCATGGGCGTGAGTGGAGCGGAGGAGTCGCGCCACGTCATCTCCGAGCTCGTGCGATCGATCTTCGACGTCGACAAGATGCTCTACTTCGTCGCACCCGAGTGGTGGATGCCGCGCGTCCACCGCAGCGCGCAGCACCTCGGCGAGGAGCAACCCGGCCCTGGACCAGCCGTCGGCGGCGCATCGGGAACCGTGACCACGCCGTCCGGCGCGATCCTGCGCAACAAGATGCTCACGTCCATCCAAGATGCCCTCGTCAGCAAGGCGAGCCTGGTGGTGGAGACCCTGGGCGAGGGCGCGCCGCCGCGGCGCACGACGATCCCTGCCCAAGACATCGTCGACTGGGGCGGAGCGGCCGAAGCCGGGCGCGACAACTACTACATCACCGACAAGTCCGAGCCCGCAAAGCTCGGCAGCTCGCTGGGATGGTTGATCCAGCTCGACGGCGACGACCTGCGCAACGCGATGCTCAACTCACCCTGGGTCAAGGCAGTCATCCCGATCCGCGTCGGCAAGGAACGCGCGGCGATGAACTGGCTGCGGCAGGCGCATGTGGAGGGAGACGACGGTCTGGACGCGGAATACGCGGCCGCCGCCGATGACCCGCCTGCATTGCAGTCGTCTCCGGGGCACACGGTCACGGTGCTGGAGGCCCTCGAACATCTGATCGGCGAGATAGACACGTTCGACGACCACGCCCGTACGCCCGTTGTCGCAAACCCCGCCGATCCTGGCGACGCAAGCAACCACTTCGCCGGCAGCATGCCCACCGAGGCGGTCTTCGAGCACGGCTTCTATCCGTTGCAGGGCGGCGTGCGGTTCAACCAGAACGGCACGGAGCAACCGATCTTCTCGCAGTGGACGGAGATCCTGCCGACAGACCAGGTGGCCGCGGTCGAAGTGGAGTACGACCCGATCACGTTGCAGGTCAAGGTGAGTCCGCAGCCGCCGCGCGCGGACACTCCTTGAGCGCCGCGCGGCCATGAACGTTCCCCAGGGCGGCTCGATCGCGCCTCCGCCGGTCCCTACTCCACCTCAGCAGCCGATCCCGCCGGCGGCGCCGAGTTTGGTAGTTGCCACCGGCGCCCGGGACATGGACTTCGATGCGTTCTATGCCGACGAGCGCAACCTCGGTGTTGCTCGAGCGAACCACCCGGTCAAGTCGTTCTACAACGTGCATACGCAAGTCGGGACGCACGGCTACAGCGACGCGAAGGCGCTGACGCGCCGCCTACCGTTTCCGAACCCACTCTCGGACCCGGTACAGGCGACTGTCCTGCCGCAGTTGTTCTCGGGCATCCACCCCACGACGCCGCGGACGAAGGCACGATTCGACGCGAACGCGACGTACTGGCTGTACGTCCCGCCGAGGCTGACCGAGTGGTACGCCCACACCTCCGACAAGAAAGAGCTGACCGCAAGGGTCGCGGTGTTCTTCGGTGTCGAGCCGGAGCCGAATCTCTTCGGCCTTCGGTCGTATTTCTCGGAGACGCGAACCCCGGTACTCGTCGGCGTACCGGGGTTCGAGAGTGGCTGGGACGACGTGCCGAAGGCCTGGGGCGTCGGCGTCAGCACGACGATCATCCGACGCCTGCTCGACGACGCGGGCCTGACTGACGTGCCCTTCCAAGTCGAGGTGATGGCCGGCTACAGCACCGGCTATCGGGGGCTCAATCTGACTGCGATCAACAAGCTCGTCGATCTCACGCATCTGACGCGCTTTGTCTACCTCGACGCCTTCTACTGGCATGACGACCATCCGATGCCGCCGGCATCGCACCCGTTCTACAAGAAGCTCACCGTATGGGCTGCGGACACGGTCGTCCGAGCAAGCGCGGCGGCGGAGATCTTCATCGTCGGGTACACCCATCCCGGCGCCACGCCGCGCGATGACCACAACAATCCGAAGGGCCCGCTCAACGAGCTGAAAGCCCTGCGGCAGGGAGCAACGTACTTCCTCGACCTGGAGTTCAAGCGCGACGGCCTCGATCCGGTCGCGGACGACTTGGAGAAGGTCTGTCTGGCGCGGCTGCTGCAGGCAGGAGTCGACGACTATTTCACGCTGGCGTCATTGCCACTGGCCGCGCAGACGCTCGTCCGGCTTCTGCCGCCGCGAGGGAGCCTCGGAGTCGCTCAGCTTCCGGGATACACATCCCTTCGTCGGTGGCGACTTGACCCGGCGGTCAAAGCGGCGCTCGCGGCGTTCCCGTGGAAGGACGCACTGGCGCTCGTCGTGCAGCACAAGCTTCTGAGCGCGTGGTCCACCGGAGCGCGGATCGAGTTCCGGCACCGCGACTTCGTGCAGGAAATCGGCAAGGAACTCCTCCTGCCGTGAGAGTGGACGGTGCAAGTAGGTTGAAGGGAGAGGCTCATGGCGCTAGACCTCGATGCTGCGTACGCGCCCACGCGAGGCGCGCGATGACGAGAGCGCCGCGGCGATTCGTCGCGAGCACTCAGACGTACCGTTGCGCTGGGGGACCGGCGATCTCCATGGCGTGCTTGGAAGCGACCTCGGCCAGATCATCCTCGCCCTCGCTTGACCGGCCGTCCGTTCGGAATGAGAATCGGGCGAGTCGATGAAGGAGGATCGTGCGAACGCCAGTCGTCGTAGTGGTTGCAACTCTCGCTCTAGCAGCATCGGGAACGGCGGCAGCCAAGCAGTCATCCC
>JBEEGD010000412.1:0-7747 GCA_041166685.1 Acidimicrobiaceae bacterium
TGCTTCGCCGCGTTCGTGAGAGCCTCGGAGACGACGTAGTACGCGGCCACTTCGACCCGCTCTGGCAACCGCCCATCGGCGCGTAGATCGAGTTCGACCGGTACGGTCGAGCGACGGGCCAGCGCCTTGATCGCTGGTGCGAGGCCGCCCTTCGCAAGCGCCGCCGGGTGGATGCCCCGGGCGATCTCTTGGAGGTCCTCCAACGCCTCGGCGAGACCGCGAGCGACAACGGACAACTGCGCTTTGACCTCCGTCATGTCAGCTGGAACCGTGTTCTCGGCGGTGCGGAGCTCGAGACCGAGTGAGACCAGGCGCTGCTGTGTGCCGTCGTGCAGATCGCGTTCGATCCGCTGCCGAGCGTCGTCGGCGGCCGAGACGATGCGAGCCCGCGAGGCCGCGAGCGCTGTGCGGCTCTCCGCATTCGCGATGGAGGTCGCGAGCAGATCCGTGAAACGGGCGAGCCGCTCTTCCGTGTCACGAGGAAGTGGCCGTTCCTGACTCGAGGAAGCGATCATGACACCCCACAAATGACCGGCCACGAAGATCGGTGTCGCAAGGGCTGAGCGAGAGCCAACGGAGCGAGCGACCTCCGCGATCGGACCGGAGGAGTCCTCGTAGCGGTCCAGGCGTGCCGACCTTCCGGTCTCGGCGACGATCGTGCTGAGGTTGTTTCCGCCGAGCGGGAATCGTGAGCCGGTGCGAACAGCGCCTCCGACCCGATCCCAGCTGCCGACGACCGTCATCGTCCCGTCAAGCTCGTAACGGCTCAAGTTCGTGTTGTCGACGGGCAGTCGCTGCGCGACTTCGACGGTGACAGCCGCAAAGAGCTCGTCCGGCGGTGCCGCTCTGGCCACGAGCGTCGCCACCCGCTGCAAGGCCGCCTGTTCCTCGGCGAGCCCGGCGAGCTCGTCGATGAGCAACGCGATGCCGACCCCGACGACCGCGAACGCGGCGAGTGCGGCCAAGTCGCCCTCGAGATCAACGCGCAACGTGCCATACGGCGGGGCGAACGTGAACGCTCCGGCCAGAACGCCGACCGCCACGGCCGCAATCGCGGGCCGGACGCCGCCGAGCGCCGACGATGCGGCGACGACGAGCAGCGTCAATGAGAGGACGCCCGCCAGCCCGAAGGATGACCGGAACGGCAGCGAGGCGAGCGCGAAGGCGAGAGGGGAGCCAACGCCGACGATCCACGCCCACATGGCTCGCGGCCGAGAGTGCTGCGCCGACGAGCAGGCGACGACGAGGCGCCTCAGCGGGCTCACACCGCGGACGGTAACCGCTAGTCGGCCACGGGGTCGGGGTCGCCGGTTGTGTCGAGGAGGTCGAGGATGGTGCTCGCCGAAAGGCGCGTCTTCGACAGGAAGCCGACGGCCGGGCTCGCCTCGATCAAGTCCGCGAGATCTTGCGCGGGATAGGCCGAGGTCAAGATCACCCGCTGCGTTTCGCCTCCCGAGGCTTCAGTCAGCTTCTCCGCCAGATCGAAGCCGCTCTCCTCACCGAGGTCGACGTCGACCAGGGTGACGTCGGGGCGCAACGAGTGCGCGTAACGGAGGGCATCGGCGGTTGTCGACGCGACTCCCACGACATCGATTCCCTCGCTCTTCAGGAGACAGCGCGCCGCAGCGAGGAATTGGGCGTTGTCGTCGACGATCAATAGGCGCAGCGTCATAGCCGATCCCAGGATGGCGGCCCATCGTTGTCCTCGCATTGCAGCCAGCCGGAATCCTCCGGGGTGGCTGACCCGAACCTCGAAATGCCTGCTGGCAGCGCAGACTGCAACCTGCGTCGGCGCGAGGTTTGCAGCATGAGCCTCGTCACGGACACGACTCGACCGCAATCGCACGATCTGCGGGGCGCGTTGGACGCGCTCATCGGAGGGCGGGACGACGCGGTCGGTGTGCGAGACGCGATTGGCGCTTCCTGGCAGCGAGCCGCGACCACAGGGCTGCGGCCCGATCACTTCGATGTGCCCTTCGACCCGGAGGTGGACAGCGACGGGCAGCTCGTTCGGGCTGCACGTCCCGTACTCGACCAGCTCGCGGTTGACCTTCGCGAGGCGCCGGTGGCAGTGCTGCTGACGAACGAGCAGGGCCAAGTTGTCGACCGCCGCGTCGCGGACGCAACGTTGGTCACCCGTCTTGATCGGATACTGCTCGCGCCCGGCTTTGTCTACGCCGAGGACATGGTCGGCACGAACGGCATCGGGACGGCGTTGGCGCTCCGCAGTCCCGCCATCGTCGAGGGTGAGGAGCACTTCGCCGACGCACTGACGAATATGGCGTGCGCGGGGGCACCGATCTTCGATCCGCGCTCGGCTCGCCTCCTCGGCGTGATCGATCTGACTTCGCTGACCGCAGACGCGAGCGTGCTCATGCTGCCCCTCGCGACCCGCGCGGCGCGAGAGATAGAGCTGCGTCTCCTTGACGACGCTGGTCTCTCGGAACGACTCATGCTCCATCGATTTCTTCAAGAGCGCCGGCGAGCGAAGGGCCCGCTCGTGTTTCTCACCGAGCGCACGATGATTGCCAACGCGGCGGCTGGTCGGCTCATCGAGCCCGGCGACGAGGCACTCATGCGGGAATGTGCGGCGCGTGCACAGCGCGGACAGGACGATGAGCAGGTCGTGCTCGCCAGCGGCGTCGCAGTGACCGTCGAACGGGAGCCTCTGGTCGACGGAGGCGCGAGCGTGGGAGATCTGCTGCGACTCAAGCCGATCACCGACGCCCGCGCCGAACGTTCCCAGACGCGCGACGGCCACCCGACATTCGGATGGGAAAGCCTCACCGACACCGAACACACCGTGATCGAACTCGTCGCGGAAGGCCTCACCAACCGCGAGGCCGGCGAGCGACTGTTCCTGTCCCATCACACGGTCGGCTTCCACCTGCGTTCGATTTTCTGCAAGCTCGGCGTCAGCTCGCGAGTCGAGCTCACCCGCTCCGCGCTCGAGCACGACGCAGGGCGCGGCTCAGCCTTGGCCTGATTCCGCGGCGACGGCCGCCTTCATGGTCGATACTCGTGAGGTGCCGGACGGCCAACGGGCATCCCGAGTCGTACTCGCCGACGACGATGTCCTGCTTCGCGAAGGCCTCGCCAGTTTGCTCGAACGCTCGGGGTTCGACGTCGTGGGCCAAGCAGGAGACGGCGTCGAGCTGCTTGCGCTGGTCCGGTCGACCAAACCGGAGGTGGCCATCATCGACATCCGGATGCCACCGACCCACGCGACGGAGGGTCTCGACGCCGCTCGTGTCATCCGCGAAGAACTGCCGGAGACCGCGATCATCGTGTTGTCCGCGCACGTCGAGGTGGACGATGCGATGGAGTTGCTGGTCGGCGGTGAGCGACTTGGCTATCTGCTGAAAAGTCGAGTGACCGACGTCGCGGAGTTCGTCGAGACCGTCGAGCGGATCACGGCGGGCGCCTCGGTGGTGGACCCGTCGTTGGTGCAGGAGCTCGTCATGGCTCGGCGCCGGCGCGATCCGCTCGACGTCTTGTCGCCGCGCGAGCGTGAGGTGCTCACGCTCATGGCCGAGGGCGCGTCCAATGCGGGTATCGCTCGTCGGATCTTCGTGTCCGAGGGAACGGTCGAAAAGCACGTCGGCAGCATCCTCACGAAGCTCGAGTTGCCGGCGAGCGATACCGAACATCGACGCGTGCTGGCGGTGCTCAGGTTCCTCGAAGCGCGTTAGCTGCAAGCGGCGCGCCGTCAGCCGGCAACCGCTCCGAAGAGGTGGCCGACACCAGCGGTGACGGCGATGGCGAGGGTGCCGCCGACCCCGACCCGCAGCGCGGCCCGGCCGATCGGCGCGCCGCCCGCTTTCGCACCGGCTCCTCCGAGGACGACCAACGCAGCGATTGCACTCACGATCACCGCTGGGGTGGCGCCGGCAGTTGGTGCGACAACGAGAGCGATCACAGGCAGCGCACCACCGAGCACGAAGCTGGCTGCGGACGACAGTGCTGCCTGCATCGGCCGGGGACGAGTCGTCTCGCTCAGTCCCAGCTCATCGCGCGCGTGGGCCGCGAGTGGGTCCGCGGCCATGAGCGCAGCCGCGACCTGGTCGGCCAGCTCGGCCGGGAGTCCTCGCTGCCGGTAGATCCCCGCCAACTCTCTTGCTTCGCCGGTGGGGTCGTGCGCGAGCTCGTCGCGCTCTTGGGCGAGGTCGCCGAGTTCGGTATCGCGCTGTGAGCTGACCGACACGTATTCGCCCGCCGCCATGGACATGGCGCCCGCGACCAGTGCCGCGACCGCGGCTGCGAGCACGGCCGTGCGTGACGCACCGGTCGCGACGACGCCGATGGCGATACTGGCGACCGAGACGATTCCGTCATCGGCGCCCAACACCGCCGCCCGAAGCCAACCGGAGCGTTCCCCGCGATGCATTTCTCGCGCCACAGCGTGAAGTGCGGCTGGCGCGGTGGTTGTTGCCATGCCTCTCATCGTGGGGGGCAGGATCGACGCGGACCTCACGCGAGCGCGCAGTTGTGCGCCGACGCGAGATCGCTACTTGGTCGCGAGAGGTAGGCGCGCCGCCGTTCGACTGACGATGTGACGCACAGCGACAGAGCAGTGAGGAGACGACGATGGTCGATCAGTGGAGTGAGCCAGTTGCAGTGCTTGGTATCGGCGCGATGGGTCACGGCATCGCGTCCAGCGCGTTGCGCGCCGACATCCCGACCATTGTCTGGAATCGCAACTCAGGGGCGACCCGTGACCTCGCCGAACACGGCGCGGAAGTCGCGGAGACCGCGGCCGACGCCGCAAGGCGTGCGGCGATTGTCGTCACGATGGTGTCCGACGCAAATGCCACCATCTCGCTCGCTCGCGAGCAAGGCGTGCTCGCCGCGCTCGCTCCGGGTGCGATCTGGGTGCAGATGAGCACGATCGGCGTGGCCGGGATCGAGCGCGTCGCGGCGATGGTGGAGGTCGAGCGTCCCGACGTGACGCTCCTCGATGCGCCGGTGTCGGGAAGTAGGGAGCCGGCAGAACAAGGCCGGTTGACGATCTTCGCGTCAGGGCCCGATTCGGCTCGCTCGCGTGTCGCGCCGCTGTTCGACGCGATCGGCCAGCGAACGATCTGGGTTGGCGCGGTCGGGGCTGGATCCCGGCTGAAGCTCGTGGCCAACACGTGGCTGGCGTTCTCGGCGGAAGCACTCGCCGCATCGGTGGCGCTTGCCCATCGGTTCGGACTCGTTACCGAAACGTTGACGGTCGCACTTGGCGGCGGTCCTCTCGTGTCCCCTTGGCAGGAGGCCAAGCTGCAGCGCGTGGCCAAGCGCGAGTTCTCCGCGCAGTTCGCGCTGTCGCTCGCACTCAAGGACGTGCGCCTCGCTCTCCACGAGGCAGACGACGGTCGGTTCGCCGCCCTTGCAGGCCTGGCGGACGAATGGCAGCTGGTCGCCGATCTCGGACTCGGCGACCAAGACGTCACCGTCGTGACACGCGCGCTCGAGCAGCAAACCGCAATTCTGTGACGGCGATCAACTCGTCGCCGCGAGCCGGGACAATCGACGCCGCGTCGCCGCTCACCGTTCGTGGTCCTGGTTCGGCGCTGACGTTGATCTGCGCCGCCCAGTTCGTCCTGCAGCTCGACTTCAGCATTGTGAACGTCGCGCTACCGACCATTCAGCGTCAGCTCGGTTTCACCTCAGCCCATCTGCAGTGGATCGTGACCGGGTACGCGCTGACGTTCGGCTCCCTGTTGCTGTTGGGGGGCCGGGTCGGCGACCTGATCGGCCGCCGCCGCTTGCTCCTCGTGGGCCTGTCGCTCTTCGGAGTGTCGTCGCTGGGCGCTGGTCTCGCGCCGTCGCAAGCGATGCTCATCGGGTCGCGGTTCGTTCAAGGCGCCAGTGCCGCCCTTGTCGCGCCGTCGGCGCTGGCCCTGCTCACTGCCCTTTTCCGCGAGGGCCCGCCCCGAACGCGCGCCCTGGGCATCTTCCCGGGCGCGACGGCGGCAGGGGCCATGGCGGGTGTCGTACTCGGAGGCCTGCTCACCGAGTACGCCGGCTGGCGGGCGATCTTCCTGGTGAATCCTCCGATCGTCGTGATTCTGTCCGTGCTGGCGATCCGTCTCTTGCCGCACGACACGCACGGTGAACGCACCCGTCTCGACCTGGCGGGCGCAGCGTTGGTCACCGCGTCCGTAGCGGCGCTGATCTTCGGCCTGAGCGAGGGTCAACAGCAGGGGTTCGGTGCAGCACCGGCACTCGGTGCGCTCTCTTGGTGGTGGTTCTCGCCGCAGCATTCGTCGCGGTCGAGCGCACGGTGGCCGAACCGATGCTGCCGTTCGGCTTTTTCGCTGACCGCCCTCGCCGCGCCGCCCTCGCCGTCGTGATGACGATGGGCGCCGTCCTCGCCGGTTACATCTACTTCATCACGCTGTACCTGCAGAACGTGTTGCACTACAGCGCGGTGCTCACGGGCGTCGCCCTAGTGCCTGCGACGGTGACCGTGATGGTTGTCTCCATGGTGGTGACACGGCGGCTCCTTCCCCGACTCGGCGTCGAGCGCATGCTCCTCCTGGGCATCTGCTCCGTCGGCCTTGGCCAGCTGTGGCTCTCGCAGATCGCTCCCGTCTCCGACTACCTCGTCGATGTTCTGCCAGGGTTGCTCCTCACGGCCTTTGGGATCGGGATCGCCTACCCGACTGCGTCCGTTGTCGTCACCGCCGGCGTCGAACCCGGCCGACAAGGTGTGGCCGGGGGCCTCTATGTCGCCGCCCAGCAGATTGGGATCGCGTCCGGGCTTGCCGCCCTCGCGACCGTCGCCGCCGCGCGGACCAACTCCGCCGGGGGCGCAGCGGTTGCCGGCTACCGCTTGTCGTTTCTGGTGGCAGTCGCGATGGTCGGGGTCGCCGCCGGCGTCGTGCTCGTCCAGCTGCGCGCACTACCAACTCGCGTGATGTCATCGCCGCCGTGGGCACGCGATCCTGTTGGGTATGAACGACACGGCCTCCACGTCAGCGACCGCCGCGGGCACCATTGACCTCGGCGGTGACCTCACGGTGAACCGTCTCGGCTTCGGGGCGATGCGGATCACCGGGCCTGGTATCTGGGGTGAGCCCCCCGATCGGGAGCAGGCCAAGGCGGTGCTGCGCCGAGCGGTCGAGCTGGGCGTCAACTTCATCGACACCGCCGACTCGTACGGCCCGGAGGTGAGCGAGACCCTCATCGCGGAGGCGTTGAGCCCGTACCCGGACGACGTCGTCATCGGAACGAAAGGCGGGCTCGAGCGCACCGGTCCAGGGGTATGGCCTCACAACGGTCGGCCCGAGCATCTCGAGCAGGCGTGCGAAGCAAGTCTTCGCCGCCTGCGCCTCGAGCAGATCGCGTTGTACCAGTTGCACCGTCCGGATCCCGATGTTCCGCTCGAGGAGTCTGTGGGCGCGCTGGTCGAGCTCAAGGCGCAGGGCAAGATCCGTCACATCGGGCTGTCCAACGTGGACGAGGAGCAGCTGCGCCGAGCGCAACAGCTCACACCGATCGTCTCGATCCAGAATCGCTACAACGTGACCGACCGTGGTTCGGAGTCGCTGATCGACTTGTGCGAACAGGAGCAGCTCACCTTCCTTCCGTGGGCACCCATCCAGGGCATTGACGATGTGCCGGCGGTACGTGACATTGCGCAGCGCCACGCCGCGACACCACGGCAGGTGGTATTGGCGTGGATGCTCGCCCGCTCACCCGCCGTCCTCGTGATCCCCGGAACCGGGTCGCCGACCCATCTCGAGAACAACGTCGCCGC
>JBEEGD010000413.1:0-11776 GCA_041166685.1 Acidimicrobiaceae bacterium
AGCGCGGCGGAGTGAGGGACACCGTCGGCGTTGCCGCTGACCACGCGCTTTCCGAGGTCTCGCAGCATCGTCCGGACCGAGCCTCTCGATCGTGGTGGGTGGCCCGGCCCGAACGGAACGCTGTACCGCACCTTGCGGATCAGGTCGAAGCCGGCGATCTCCAGCATCCGGGCGTGCGCGGCGGAGTTGGGCACCATCCAGCGACCCTCGTTTCCCTCGAGGAAAAGGGCGGCGCGGCCTCGCGACACGATCGTGAGGCGCGGGTCGATCTGTTCCGTGGACAGGAGCTCTCCGCGGCAGACGCTCACAATCGCCTCGAGCGCCTGGAACGGCGATCGCAAGTGCAGCAGCAGCGTGCCGCACACCACGACATCGAACGTGCCGAGGCGCGCAGGCGACAGGTCGTAGATGTTGATCCATTCGCGCTGCGCCTTCGAGCCCAGGATCTCCGCGGCAATGCGAAACCCTGCACCCTTCTCGCCGGCGTGGGCGCTCCACCACGCGAGAGCGCTCTCCTTCTCGCGCGGCGGGATGTCCCAGTCGGAATGGCTGGGGATGTCGGTGCAGACGACCTCGGCCGCGCCTCGGCGTTCCATTTCGAACGCGAGGAACCCGTCGAACGTGCCGACGTCGAGGCAGCGCTTGCCGGCGACGTCAGGCCATGGGAGGCGGTCGACGATCGGACGAAGATCGAACCACCCATCGGTCATCACGCCGTCCAGCTCCATGTGGTGATACCAGAGTGGATTCGACTGGATCTTGGCCCGCACCTCGGCATTCATCTGGCCGGAAGCTAGGCGACGCCTCGTATCAGATCGAGCAGCGCGACGTGTCTCTACAGGTTGTGACCGGTGGCCAGCGCTCGCAAGCGGACGGTTCCACCGGCAACGCGTTGTTGTAGGAGCGTGTCGAGGTCGTCGGCGGACATGGGAGGAGCGAAGTAGTAGCCCTGGCAGTAGTCGCAACCGAGCGCGACGAGCCGCTGGTGCTGCTCGCTGGTCTCGACGCCTTCAGCCACGGTGGTCATGCCGAGGAGGTGGGCCAGTTCGACGACTTTGAGAACGATGGCGTGACTCGCCTCGTCCCGTTCCAGGTCGGCGATGAACTCTTGGTCGATCTTGACGGTGTCGATGGGGAAGCGTTTGAGGTAGTTGAGCGAGGAGTAGCCGGTGCCGAAGTCGTCGAGGGCGATGTTGACCCCGATGTGTTTGAGTTCGTTTAGTACGACGAGCGCTCGGGCGCGGTCCTGCACGAAGACGCTCTCGGTCACCTCCAGGGTCACCAGGCGCGGGTCGGTGCCGGTGGCGGCGAGCGTGGCCGCGACCGAGGGCGCGAAGTCGAGCGACATGAGTTGGTGGGCCGACACGTTGACCGCCGTGGTGAGGTCGTCGCCGTGGTGGTGGTGCTGTCCGCGGTGTCGGTCTACGCAGGCTTGTTCGAGGACCCATAGTCCGATGTCGGCGATGAGACCGCATTTCTCCGCGAGCGGTATCACCAAGGACGGCGCGACCAGCCCCCGAGATGGATGCGCCCAGCGCAGGAGGGCCTCGACGCCAGCGACTCGCCCGTCGCCGGTCTCGACGATCGGCTGATAGTCGGTGCGCAGCTCCCCTCGCGCCGCGGCACCGCGCAGGTCGTGCTCCAGACCGGCCCGCTGGACGGACTGGCGCTGTTCGCGCAGGTCGACGATCTGATGCCGGGCACCGCCTTTGCGTTTCGCCTGGTACATCGCGGTGTCCGCGCTGCGAAGGATCTGCTCGGACAGTTGGTCGCCCCGACCGGAGTAGGCGATACCGACGCTGGCCGTCACCTCCACTTCGATACCGGTCAGGACGAACGGGGTCGCGAGCGTCGCGTCGATCCGGGCGGCGAGGGCGTCGACCTCCTCGGGGCCGTCGAGGTCTTCGCACAGGATGACGAACTCGTCGCCCGACATGCGGGCCAAGGTGTCGCCGGGGCGTAGCGCCTCGGTCAGGCGTTGCGCCACGGCCACCAGAAGTTCGTCGCCGATGTTGTGGCCGTGCTGGTCGTTCACTTGTTTGAACCGGTCGAGATCCGCGAAGAGAACCGCGGCCATCGTGCCCGACCGGCGGCCACGCAGAACTGCGTGGTCGAGCCGTTCGAGAAACAGGATCCGATTGGGCAGACCGGTCAACGCGTCATGCAACGCCCTCTCACGGGATTGGTCGGAAGAATCTCGCAAGTCGGAGCGTGCCTGCGCGTTGAGCAGGTAGGCGGCCGCGACATCAGCCAGTGTCTGCGCCGCGTCCATGGTGGCCGCGTCCAACAACCCTGGGGTGTCGCGGTACAAGTCGAGCGCGCCCAACTGGTCGGCACCACTACGCAACGGGAACGTGAACACCGCCACCAGCCCAGCGTCCAACGCGCGAGGCGAGAAGGTCGGGAACCGAGATTCATCGCGAAGGTCGGCCACCGCGACGGCTCGTCCGGTCTGGTAGGCCAGCAAGCAGGGCCCCTCCCCGAGTTCGGTCTGCAGCTCCTCGAAACGCAACGCGGACTCGTCTGACGCCGCCACATAGCGGGGATCGGAGCCCGGTGAGATGAGCGTGACTCCGGCGGCCGTGATCGGCAGAACATCGACAATGCGCTCGACCAGGTGATCGAGGATGGCCTGGATCGGGAAATCCGTCACCATCGTGCGGGCGAACTCGCTCAACACATCCGACAGCTGCTGCTCGCTCGCCATCATTCTCCGTCAACCGACAGGTGTACGTGGCCGCGGGGACTAGACGGAGCCCTGTCTGAGGGCAACAACACACTACAACCACCGGTTAGGGCTTTTCGCACGGTCTGCACAACGCCCGGGCAACCAGGCCCACGCAGGGCGTGCGTGGTTGCCCTGACGATCCGCAAACGCCACCCGATGCTCCATCTGAGGGCGCCCCCGGCGCGACTCGAACGCGCGCACACGGCTCCGGAGGCCGCTGCTCTATCCACTGAGCTACGGGGGCGAGAACCGCTGAGCGTAGTTCGCTAGCAGTTGACCCCTACCGGAGCTTCACCGGGCGTGATCCCCACCACGGTCGTGGAGGTCGTCGACGGCGCGCTGTCGGCCGGAGTGCTTGTCGCATCCGACGCGGGTGTGCTCGTGGTCGTCGTGGTCTCCGCCGGGTGGGGTGTTTGCATCACGGTGGTGAAGTCCGTGCCGGTGATCAATACGAGTTCGTTGGCTGCGAGCTTGGGATCCACTTCGAGTACGGAGACCGACGACAAGTGCCGCGCCAAGAGATCGGCGGACGCCTCCGAACCCGGCGCGTACTGGATCACTGTTGCGGCGTCGATCGTGGCGTTCCCGGCGGCGTCGCCCTTGAACCCGACCGCGGTCAGGGCGGCCGTCACGTCACGCGCTTGGCCCGGGGTCGCGCTGCCATTGAACACATGGACCGCCACTTGCGTCTCGACGAGTTGCGAGGGATCACGGCCCCGGAAGATGTCGAGCGTCGGCTGCGCGCCCGCTTGGTCGACGAGCAGCACCGCCGCGCCGCCGTTCGTCGTGTGGTTCTTGACCGGCAACGAGTACGACTCGATGTCCGACGGCTGCAGCTCCTTGAAGCGCTGCACCAGGTTGAAGAGATCGCCGCGGTCGATGGTCTGGTCGATCGTCACGCTGTCCTTGGCGACGTTGAGCAGGCGAGTGAAGGTGGGAAGGTCGGTGATGCCACTTGCGAATGCCTTGTGCAGCGCCTTGCGCACGAAGATCTGCTGGCGGGTGATGCGACCAAGGTCGGCAGTGACGTCGGACTGCCAGCGCCCGCGACTGTCCTTGACCTCGAGGTACCGCGAACGGGCGAAGGCCAGTGCCTGGTCAGCGTCGAGGTTCACGCAGCCCGCCTCCGGCACGTCAAGGCCCGTGTGCGTGTCTCGCATCGGGGCGTCGAAGTACATGGGCACACCGCCGAGCGCGCCCACGAGCCCCTTGAACCCGCTGAAGTCGACCTCGATGTAGTTGTTGACCTCGACGCCGAAGTCCTTGCGAATGGTGTCGACGAGGACTTGACGGCCGCGTCCGTACGCGGAGTTGATGCGGTCGTTCTGTCCGCTATCGGCCATCGGGATCCAAAGGTCGCGCGGAAACGAGAGCATCTTGACGGTGCCTTGGACGGGATCGATACGGACAAGGAGGATGGTGTCCGAACGCTTCCCGCCGGGCTCGCCCGGCCCGAGGATCGCGCCCGCGTTCGGATCGTTCGGGTCGACGTTCTCCCGACTGTCCGAGCCGATCACGAGGTAGTTGCGTGGCTCCCGGCTTCCGGCGCCGTCGAGCGCGAGGTCGGCGCGGAGGAACTGTCCGGTGATCCAGTAGAGGTAGCCGACCCCGGTGGCCGCGGCCATGCACGCGACGGTCAGGAGCGCGCCGGTCGCGATCGCGAGGCGCTGGAGCCAGGTGCGGGAGGAGCGCGACGCGAGGTGTCGCGGGGCCGTGGCCATGAGGATCCGAAGGTAGCCCGGTGCTTGTTTCGATCAGTAGTCACCCACCGGCGGACCAGCCGGTGAGATCTGTGACAGTGATCACGATGGCCGCCCCTGCGGGTGGGTGATCTCGGTACTGGTCGTACTTCGCCACCAGCGCGTCCATCAGCTCGGGTTCGAGTTGGTCGACGACCTCGGCCTGACCTCCGGCGCGCACCCACCACAACGTGGTCCAGTCCTCCGAGTAGTGGTCGACGAGCACCGTGACCGATGGATTTCTCCGTACGTTCTCGAGCCGTTGAAGGCGCGTCGTTCGCTTCGGCTTGTGATCGACCGCGGTCACGATCGTGTCCCCGACGAGTGCAAACGTGCAGGGGACGAGATCGATGCCGCCGCGCGGATTGTGCGTCGCCAGCCGCGCGACACGCGCCGACTCAAGCTGGCTTCGGCTCTTTCGGTAATCCAAGGACTCGTTCACCCACGATGTTGCGCTGGATCTCAGCCGTACCGCCCCAGATCGTCTCGGACCTCGAGAAGAAGAACGACGCCTGCAGGATCGAAACGGGGTAATCGGCGCGGCCGTGCCTCCGACCATAGCCAGGAACGAACTCTTCCTCGTCGGTGACGATGCCGGTGAGGACCTGCGCGTACGGGCCGAGGATGTCCATCGCCAAGTTCATCGTGTCGCGGTGCGACTCCGACCAGAACATCTTGTTGGTCGCTCCGAGGGCGGCGACGCCGAGGTCCTTCTTGCCTTGCACGGTCGCCGTCAGTGTCCGGTAGCCGTTGATCCGCATGATCTGGATCTTCGACCACTGCCTGGCCAGGCCCTGACGCACGGTCGGATCGTCGATCTTGCCGTTCTCGCGGGCGCTCTCGATGATGATGTCGAGCTCTTTCTCGAATCGTCGATGGCTGGTCGTTGCCGAGGACCCGCGCTCGAAACCGAGCGTCGTCATCGCCACCTTCCAACCGTTGTTCAGGCCGCCCACGACGTTTTCCTTCGGGGCCCGCACGTTGGTGAAGAACACCTCGTTGAATTCGGCCGAACCGTCGGGCTGGACGATGGGCCTGACCTCGATGCCGTCCTGCTTCATCGGCACGAGCAGGTAGCTGATCCCGGCGTGCTTCGGTGCCGTCGAGTCAGTCCGCGCCAACAGGAAGATGTAGTCGGCGTACTGCGCCTGCGTCGTCCAGATCTTCTGGCCGTTGATGACCCACTCGTCACCGTCCAACTCGGCCTTCGTCTTCAACCCCGCCAGGTCGGAGCCCGCGTCGGGCTCGCTGAAGCCCTGGCACCACGAGATCTGACCGGAGAGGATCTTCGGTAGGAACTCCTGCTTCTGCTCCTCCGTGCCCCACTGCAGGATCGTCGGGCCGACAAGCGTGTCGCCGAAGAAGTCGGCCCGAAGTGGTGCCCCGGCGCGCGCGAATTCCTCGTTCAGCACGACGCTCTCCATCGTGGTGAGGCCCTTGCCGCCGTACTCCTTCGGCCACGACGCGCAGATCCATCCCCCGTCGAAGAGCTTCTGGGTCCACTCCTCGTGGAACTTGCGCCGCTCCTCGGGCGTCATCGCGAACCCCTCGTCGAACCAACCGACCGGCAGGTTCTGTTCGAGCCAGGCCCGGATCTCGCCTCGGAACTCCTCGGCCTCCGGCGGATAGGTCAGGTCCATCCCGAAATCTTGACCCACGGGTCAAGAGAGGGTCTAGTTGACACGTGCGTCAGGGATGGGCAGAGGAACGGGCCGAGATCGCCGCGCTGGTGTACCGGTACGCCGAATTGATCGACCGAGGTGATCTCGATGGCGTCGCCGCCCTGTTCGAGCACGCCACCTGGGGATCCGGTACTCGCACCGAGCGGATGCGCGGGACCGAACAGGTCCGGCACATGTACGACGGCGTGATCCTCTACGACGATGGGACGCCCCACACGAAGCACGTGATCACCAACCTCGTGATCGAGCACGAGGGCGCCAGCGTCGAGGCATCGGCCCGCTCGTACTTCACGGTGCTGCAAGCCCACGACGGCGTGTTGCAACCGATCATCGCCGGTCGCTACCACGACCGATTCGAGTGCGTCGACGGCCAGTGGCGCTTCGCGGAGCGGATCATTCACCCCGACCTACAGGGCGACCTCTCGCACCACATGCGGGGCCCGACGCGCTAGCGGCGGGCCCCGACCGAGCGACCGGCAGGGAGCCGGGCGGAGGTGGGGCACGGGGGCGCAGCCCCCGAGAAGCGGGGCCCAACAAGGTGAACCGTTAGGTTTTCGCCGTGGCCATCACGGAGGACGCGCCGGCGCCCAAAGCCGAACGATGGACAGCGCAGTGGAAAGAGCTGTTCGAAGAGGTCATCGACGGCGGCCTGTGCACCGGTTGTTCCGGTTGCGTGATCGCGTGCCCCCACGACGTCATCGGCTACGACGACAAGAACGGCGTGTACAAACCGTTCCACCTCGAGGACGAGCTCGGCCCCACCGACTGTGGCCACGGTGTGAAGGGCTGCACGAGCTGCACCCGGGCGTGTCCCCGGTTTCGAAGCTGGGAGCCCGAAGCCGACGAGCACCTCTTCGGCCGCGTCCGCAGGGAGGACGAGCCCTCAGGCATCTATCAGGACATCCTCCTCACCCGCGCCAGCGACGAGCACATTCATGAGACGGGCCAGGACGGTGGCTTCGTGTCGGCCATGCTCATCTGGCTCCTCGACCACGACTACATCGATGGCGCCCTCACCTCATACCTCGAAGGCGACAAGGGCGACTGGAAAGCGATCCCGGCCGTCGCCACGAACAAGGACGAAGTCCTCAAGGGCGCCGGGAGTCGCTACACGTACTCGGCCAACCCGATGGCGGTGTTCGAGGCTCGCGAACGTGGATTGAGCCGGCTCGCCCTCGTCGGCATGGGCTGCCAGACGTCGAGCCCACCGGTGATGTGGCACCGAAAGGTCGGCAAGGCCGGCAAGCCATTCGTCTTCACCATCGGCTTGCTCTGCTCGAAGAGCTTCGACGACGCGATCTTCGAGGAGCTGTTCGAGACCAAGTACGGGCTGCGCAAGCAAGACATGGTGAAGATGAACATCAAGGGCGTCTTCCAGATCTGGATGCGCGACGGCAGCTACCACGAGATCAACCTCAAGGAATGTCACGCGTGGACGCGCGAGGGCTGCAACACCTGCCCCGACTTCGCCGCCGAGCACGCGGACATCTCGACCGGCGGCATCGGCAAGTACGCCGACTGGACGCTCACGGTTGTGCGCACCGACCTCGGGCGCGAGGTGATGAGCCGCATGATCGAGGACGGCACGATCGTCGCCCGTCCCGGAGATGAAGACCCTGGCGCGATTGCGTTGATGCACAAGCTGTCGAAGAAGAGCCGCGAGCGCTGGCCCGGCTTCGCCGTCGACTTCCCCCGCAACCCCACCTCATGATTTTCCCCTTCAAAACGACACACGATTGTGTCGTTTTGAAGGGGAAAACCTAAGAGCTCGGGCTGCTGCCATCGCTGCCGGTGGTCGTGGTGTTCAGGCGCGATGAACAGTCGGCGGCGGCGCGGACCAGCTCGTCGGGGACGAACTTGTCGTCCTTCTGCATCTGCTTGTCGAGCTCGACGTAGCGGTCGAACGGAACCTGCCTGCTGATCTCGTCGTAGATGCACTTGCACATCTGCGCAGGCTGACTCTCCTTGTGCGTGCACGTTTCCATGAAGGCCGCTTCGGTTGCGCCTCCATAGCCGTGGCCGCCGCTTGAACACGCGGCCGCAACGGCCAGCACGAAGATGACGACTCGCCGACGCACCCGAGCGACCCTACGCGAGCGCTCGGGCTCGATTGAACACCGCGTCGAGCATCTCTGGTGTGAGCACCCCGGTGAACGTGTTCTGCTGGCTCACGTGGTACGAGCCGAGCAACCTCCGCCCATCGGGAAGCTCGACCTCGGCGCCGTGCCCGAACCTGGGCTTGGGTCGCAGGCCGTAGTGCGCGGTGATCGCATCCCACCCGAACTGGCCGAGGGTCACGATGACGCGGACGTCCGGGAGCGCAGCGAGTTCGCGTTCCAGATAGGGGCGGCATGTGTCGCGCTCCGACGGTGTCGGTTTGTTCTGCGGCGGCGCGCACTTCACCGCGGCAGTGATGAAGCAGCCGGTGAGACGCAACCCGTCCCCTCGATGCGTGCTCGTCGGCTGGTTGGCGTAGCCCGTTCGGAACAGCGAGGCGAACAGGAAATCCCCCGAGCGGTCGCCGGTGAAGACGCGCCCTGTTCGATTGCCGCCGTGAGCGGCCGGAGCAAGCCCGACGATCAGCAGATGAGCATTTGGGTCGCCGTACGCCGGTACCGGTCGAGCCCAGTAGTCCCATTCACGAAACCGCGCGACCTTCTCGACGGCAACGCGTTCACGCCATTCGACGAGGCGAGGGCACGCGCGGCACTCGACCACCTCGCGCTCGATCCGCCGTAGGGAGTCCACGAGGGTCCACGGTAGGTTGATCCGCTGTGTCCAAAGCTCCGGCGCCCACGCTCGTGCTCCTCGTGCGTCATGGGCAGACACCGACGACCGGCAAGACCTTGCCCGGACGCGCGAAGGGGCTTCACCTCGCCGAGAAGGGTCAGGAACAGGCGGCCGCAGCCGCGGAGCGCATCGCGCCGCTGGCCGACAAAATCGCGGCCGTGTACGCGTCTCCGCTCGAGCGCACGCTCGAGACGGCCGCCCCGATCGCCAAAGCGCTACGCAAAAGGGTGCGGACCAATCGCGGGTTGCTCGAATGCGACTTCGGGGAGTGGACCGGTGCGGAGTTGAAGGCGCTGGGAAAGCTGCCAGAGTGGAAGAAGGTGCAGCGCTATCCGAGCGGCTTCCGATTCCCCGGCGGTGAGTCGTTCACCGAGATGCAAGTGCGCATCACCGACACCGTGGCCAAACTCGTCGCGTCGCATCCCGGGAAGTCCGTGGTCGCGGTCTCGCATGCCGATCCGATCAAGGCGGTCGTCGCGCACGCGATGGGCACGCACCTCGACCTGTTCCAGCGCATCGTCGTGTCGCCGTGCTCGGTGACCGCGATCCTGTACACGCCCGACGGCCCGGTGGTGTTGTGCGTGAACTCGACCGGCCGCGACCTCACAGGCCTTGCCCCTTCATGAGCGAGAACGCGAGCTTCGAGATCGACACACCGGTGGTGTTCACCACCGGGACAGTCGGCGAACCCGGCCAGCGCGTCTTCTACCTCCAAGCGCAAGGCGACGGTCTCGTCGTGACGCTCAAGCTCGAGAAGCAACAAGTCGGCGCGCTGGCGGATTACCTCAGCGCGCTGCTGGCCGATCTCCCAACGGTCGCAGAGACCAGCATCCCCACCTTGCTGGAGCTCGTCGGTCCCCTCGTCCCCGAGTGGACGGTCGGCACACTGGCGGTCGCGTGGGACGAGCTGAACGATCGAATGGTGCTCGTCGCCGAGGAGCTCCTCACCGAAGCCGAGGTTGACGCGGGCACCGAGCCGGCGACGGCGCGGTTCCGGCTCACGCGTGAGCAGATCGCCGGGTTCGTCGAGCGCGCGCGCGAACTTGTCGCCGGGGGGCGGCCGCCGTGTCCGCTCTGCGGAGGCCCGCTCGACCCCGAAGGTCACGCGTGCCCTCGGCTGAACTGATCGAGCTGCTCGAGACCGGCGACGTCACCGTGAAGGGGCGCATGCCGTGGAGCTCGAATGCCACGTTCCTCACCGAGGTCTGCGGGCGCGACAACGTCACGCTCGCGGTGTACAAGCCGGCCCGGGGCGAACGTCAGCTGTGGGACTTCCCTCCCGGCCTCGGCAAGCGCGAGTACGCCGCCTACGCGCTGTCAGAGGCTCTCGGTTGGGGCATCGTGCCCGACACCGTGTACCGGGAGGAGGGCCCGCTCGGGGAAGGTTCCTTGCAGCGGTTCGTCGCCGCAGACTTCGAGCAGCACTACTTCACCCTCTACGAGGACGAGCGCTGGCACGACGAGCTGCGCCGCGTCTGTGTCTTCGATCTCTTGGCCAACAACACCGACCGCAAGAGCGGCCATTGTTTGCTTGGTGAAGACGGCAAGGTCTACGCCATCGACAACGCGCTCTGCTTTCACTCCGAGTTCAAGCTACGCACCGTGATTTGGGAGTTCGGCGGTGAAGACATTCCCACCGCGTTGCTCGAAGACGTGGATCGCTTTCTCGCAGCCGGCCTGCCCGAACAGCTCGACGCCTTGCTCGACCCCTTCGAGCGTGATGCGGTCCTGGCGCGCGGTCGAGCACTCCTGACCGAGCGCCGCTTTCCGATCGACGGCAGCGGCCGTCGCTATCCCTGGCCCCTTGTCTGACGTCTCGGATCCCGGGCTCGAGGAACTCTTCCGCGAAATCGATCGGCTCGCCACGCGCCGCGACTGGGACGGATTGCTCTCACTGCGAGACAGAGCCCGCGCCGCCCACGAGCGAGGAAGGCAACACTGGCCTGCCGCCGCGCACGCGGAGTACCGCCTCGCGCTCGAAGCACCCGGCGAGTACGCGGGTGCGGTGATCGTGGAGGGTGCGGGCCGCTTCGCCCCCGGTCCGCTCTCGGAGGTGGCCGCATCGACGCACACATGGGCCGAGCTCGCGCCCCACATCCCGTCCGGACCCTTGCTGACGATCACCGCCCACGAGCGCATCGTGCGCGGCGAGGACCTCTCCGCCGACGACCGCGTCGACAGGCTGGTGCTGCCGCTGCCGCTCGCGTTGCAGTCGTGGGAACCGGCGTATCCGTTGGCCACCTACCGGCCGGACGAGGCCGACTTCCCGGCGCCACCGATTCCCGCACTTTCCTCCGTCGAGCTCCCGCCCACGCCGCATGCGTCCACGACCGACGCAGACGAGGCGCTCGCCCTCCGCGCCCTGGTCGCAACGTGGCTCACCGATTCCAACGGCCGGTCGGAAGCCGTAGGTGTCGAGGGCTCGGCACTCACCGCGATCGCCGCCCTCGGCGTCACGCAGGCCCGCGTGGCAGAACTCACGCTCGCTGATGCGATGGCCCTCATGGCGTGGGCCGGCGCGAGCGGCGGGGCCGAGGGCCGGCGACGGGGTATGACGTGGGGACGGTTTCTTGCCTGGGAATGCGCGGCAGAACTCGCAGGCGTCGACATCGAAGACGATGTGGGTAGCGCGGCCGCCGAGCTGCGGTGGTTCGTCTGGGACACCGGCGGCGCCGACACCGGTTGGTCGCTGCGGTTGGCCGTCGAGGATCCGGAGGCCGGCTGCGCCTGGGCACTCGGCGCCACCGACCAGAGTTGATCGCGCTGGCCGTTTATCGAATGTTCGAAATGCTGTTCTTCACGGTGTCGTGCTTCGTCTTCATGATGTTGGAGACCAT
>JBEEGD010000414.1:0-10053 GCA_041166685.1 Acidimicrobiaceae bacterium
GCGACATGTGCGACACCGAGTTCACCATCGAGCAAGGCAAGCTCTGGATGCTGCAGACCCGCGTCGGCAAGCGCACCGGCGCGGCTGCGCTGCGCATGGCCGTCGAGATGACGCAGCAGAAGGGCTGGAAGATCTCGAAGGCCGAGGCCGTGATGCGCGTCACCGCCGAGCAACTCGACCAGGTCTTGCATCCGCAGTTTGCCGGCAAGGACCTCACGATCATCGCCACCGGCCTTGCGGCATCGCCTGGGGCTGCGGTCGGCCGCGCCTACTTCACCGCGGACGACGCCGCCGATGCCGCGGATCGCGGCGAGAAGGTCGTACTCGTGCGTAGCGAGACGAGCCCGGAAGACGTGCACGGCATGCAGGTGTCGGAAGGGATTCTCACCGCCCGCGGCGGGCTCGTGAGCCACGCCGCCGTGGTGGCTCGCGGCTGGGGCATTCCTGCAGTCGTGGGAGCCGAGGCGGTGAAGATCGACGGCAAGTCGTTCACGGCCAACGGTTTCACGGTGCGAGCAGGCGACGTCATCTCGCTCGACGGCACTACCGGTCAGGTCATCCTCGGAGAGGTCGAGTTGAGTGCGGGGGAGCCGCCGAAGGAGTTCCAGACGATCCTGTCGTGGGCCGACCAGATCCGAAAGGGAGGCAAAGGCGTTCGTGGGCTGAAGGTTCGGGCCAATGCCGACAACGGGCCCGATGCGGCCAACGCGCTGCACTTCGGCGCCGAGGGCATCGGCCTCTGTCGCACCGAGCACATGTTCCTCGGCGAGGACCGTCTGCCGGTGGTGCGCCGCATGATCCTCGCCAACACGCCGGAGGAGGAAGAGGCCGCACTCGAGCAGTTACGAGTCGTTCAGAAGGCGGATTTCGAAGAAATTTTGAAGGAAATGGACGGGTTGCCCGTAACCGTGCGCCTGCTCGACCCGCCACTGCACGAGTTCCTTCCGAACGTCGAAGAGTTGGCCATCAAGGAGGCCACCGTCGGCCTCACGCCCGAGGAACGAGACCTCTACGACGCGGCGAGGGCCTGGCACGAGTTCAACCCCATGCTCGGCACCCGCGGCGTGAGGCTCGGCGTCGTGAAGCCCGGTCTGTACGCGATGCAGGTGCGAGCCCTGATGGAGGCCGCCGCCGCGCGCGTGGCAAAGGGTGGTAAGCCGGTGGTCGAGATCATGATTCCGCTCACCGTCACTCGCGAGGAACTCGGCCTCGCGCGTGGCTGGTGCGAGGACGCGGTCGCTGCCGCCACCACGGGCGCGAAGAAGAAGATCGACGTCACCATCGGCACGATGATCGAGACGCCGCGGGCCGCGATTCGCGCCGATGAGATCGCCGAAGAATCCGACTTCTTCAGCTTCGGCACGAACGACCTCACGCAGATGACGTTCGGCTTCAGCCGTGACGACGTCGAGTCCCGCATGATGCCGGCCTATCTCGAGCAGGGCCTGCTCAAGCGGAACCCGTTCGAGACCATCGATCAGTCCGGTGTCGGAGAACTCGTGAAGATGGGCGCCGAACGCGGCCGGACGGCGAAGCCGGATCTGAAGCTCGGCGTCTGCGGTGAGCACGGCGGCGACCCGGAGTCGATCATGCTGTTCTACGAAGCCGGTCTCGATTACGTGTCCTGCTCGCCATTCCGCGTCCCGATCGCAAGATTGGCCGCCGCGCAGGCGGTACTCACCAACAGCTGATGATCAGCGTTCTCGCGGCGGGGGCCAAGGATGGGGAGAACTTCGCCCAATTTGATGTCGCCGCATGGCAGTGGGGCCTGTTCCTCGGTCTGGTCTCCGTGCTGTTGCTTGCCGACCTGTTGGTGCTGCACCGCAAGCCGCACGTCATCCCCGTCAAGGAAGCGGCCATCGAGAGCGGGGTGTGGGTCGCGATCGGGCTCGCATTCGGTGGGCTGGTGCTCGCGTGGCATGGCGCCCAGGCGGCCGGCGAGTACTGGACTGGCTACCTGCTCGAACTGAGCCTCAGCGTCGACAACGTGTTCGTGTGGGCGGTGATCCTCACGTTCTTCGCCGTCCCGTCGAAGTATCAGTTCCGAGTCCTCTTCTGGGGGGTCTTCGGCGCACTCGTGCTGCGGGCGGGGTTCATCTTCGCGGGTGTTGCGCTCATCGAGCGCTTCTCGGTCGTGCTCTACGTCTTCGGCGTCATCCTGCTGTACTCCGCGTGGAAGATCGCGAGACACGACGAGGACGAGGTCGTCGATCTCGAGCAGAGCGCGACGATGCGGTTCGTCCGGCGGGCCATTCCTTCGACGAGCGACTATCACGGTCAGAAGCTCTTCATCCGCGAGAATCACAAGCGGCTGGCGACACCGCTGTTTGCCGTGCTGGTGTTGGTCGAGTCCACTGACGTCGTCTTTGCCGTCGACTCGGTGCCGGCCGTGCTCGCGGTGGCCCGGAACCAGTTCATCGTCTTCAGCTCGAATGCGTTCGCCATCCTCGGGTTGCGATCGATGTACTTCCTGCTCGCCGGCATGGCGGGACGCTTCCGTTACCTCAACGTCGGGCTCGGTGTGATCCTCGCGTCAGTCGGGGTGAAGATGCTCCTGTCCGATGTGGTGCACCTGCCGAGCACTCTGTCGCTGGGGATCATCGTGGTGACGTTGTTCGTTGCAATCACGATGTCGCTCGCCGCTGAGCGTCGAGAGGCCCGCGAGGCCGGATAACACCTGCAAGGCCGCTGCAAGCAGCCGGCAATAGGGTTCGTGAGATGGCGAGGCCGGAACACTTGCGCGTCCGTTTGCTGGGCGCACTCGATGTCGAGGGGCTCGACGAGCGGACGATCGGAAGCCGCAAGGCGCGCACGTTGGTGAAGATCCTCGCCGTAGCTCGGGGTGCGCCCGTGATGGCCGAAGCGGTAGTGGAGGCTCTGTGGCCAGGCGACGACGCCCCGGCCAAACCAATGGAACAGGTCGGTGTGCTCGTCAGCCGGCTCCGCTCGGTGCTCGGCAGCGATCGGTTGGCACGCAGTGATGCCGGCTGGGCGCTGACGACCGACTGGCTCGACATCGTGGAACTCGAGGACCGTGTCGACGAAGCCTCGGCCCGGTTGGCCGCGGGCAGTCCGACGGCCGCTCGCGCCGCCGCTCGCGCCGCGCTCGCGCTGGTGCGAGGAGAGTTCCTCGCAGACGAGGCCGACCCGGTCTGGGCTGAGGCTGACCGTGCCGGGGTGGCCCGCACGATCGCCAGGGCCCGTGTGGTGGCTGCAGAGGCGGCCCTGGCAAGCGGCGATCCGGGCGACGCTGCAGCGGTTGCCGAGGGTGCGCTCGACCACGATCCCTACGACGAGGCCGCGCTACGCACATTGATGCGAGCGCATGCCGCGGCCGGGCGCCCTGCTTCTGCGCTGGCTGCGTACGCACGGGTTCGCGAGCGTGTCGCAGAGGACCTCGGCGTCGATCCGGTCAAGGAGACCGAAGAACTCCACACGGCAATCTTGCTCGGCGATGTCCTGACGTCGCCGCCCCCGCCCGCGCCCGGCGAAATCGGAGGCGGCGCCATCGTCGGACGCGCGTACGAGCTCACGACGCTCGATCAGCAACTTGCAATGGCCGAACGTGGCGATGCCGTTGCGGTACTCGTCGAGGGCGAAGCCGGAATCGGCAAGACCGCGCTGTTGGAAACGTGGATCCCACGAGCGGCGTCACGAGCGCTCGTGTTGGTCGGTCGATGCGACGAGCTCGGGCGTCGTCTCCCGCTGCAACCCGTGCTTGACGGACTGGCCGCGCATCTCCGGAGAATCTCCGATGAGGAGACGGCTTCGGTGCTCGGCGACGCGGCCTGGTCGCTCGCGCCGTTGCTGGGGCCGGTCGCCGGTGATCGACCAACGGGTTTACAGCCGACGACCGTCACCGACGCGGCAGTAGGGCAGGCCTTGCTCTTCGCGGATCTCCTCGGGGCGATTCAACGCGCTGGCGGGACGCAGCCGGTGGTGGTCGTGGTCGAGGACGTGCATCTCGCGGCGCCGAGCACAGTCGAATGGCTGCGCTACGTCATTCATCGCGGCCGTCGAGTGCTTGTCATTGCGTCCCGCAGGCCGCAGGAGGGCACGGCGCTCGAGGGCGCGCACGTCATCGGCCTCGGCCCGCTCGACCTCGACGCCGTCACCGAACTCGTGGGCGCGAGTCGGGCGGTCGACCTGCACGAGCGCAGCGGCGGCCATCCGTTGTTTCTCGTCGAGCTCGCGGCCGCGGGAGACGAAGAGCTTCCGGCCAGCGTGCGCGATGCGGTGGCAGCTCGGGTTGACGACCTCGGCGACGCGGCGACGACGCTGCGGGTGGCCGCGGTGCTCGGCAGCGAGGTCGACGTGGACCTTCTCGCGGGCGTTCTCGGGGCGACGGTCGCCGCGCTTCTCGAGCATGTGGACGCGGGCATGCAGTCGCGGATCATCGAGGAGCGAGCCGGCACGCTGGCCTTCCGGCACGATTTGGTGCGCGACGCCCTCGAGGCAGGGACCTCCGCGGCTCGCCGTGCGTTCGTGCATCGCGAGGCGGCCGGCGTTCTGAACGACCGAGCGGGGCACGATCCCTTACAAGTGGCGTGGCACGCGCAGCGGGGCGGTGATCTCGACATGGCCAGCGGCGCGCTCGTCGACGCGGCTGCGGTCGCGTTCGAGCGATACGACGTCGTTCTTGCCGAGGAGTTGCTCGATCAGGCGATCTCGTTCACGGATCGGGTCGACGCACGTTTGGCCCGGGCCCGGGTGCGCATCGCCCGATGGGACGTCGCCGGCGCCCACGCCGACGCGACCAGGGCGCTCGCGCTCGGTTCGGGCGCGCAGGCCCTCGAGGTCGCGGCCTGGGTCGAGTACTACCGCCGGGACTACGACATGGCCTACCGCTATGCGGAGGAAGCCGTGGCGCGCTCGGACGACCCGGGACTGCGGGCCAGTTGCCTCGCGATGAGCGGGCGGGTGCTGCACGCCCGCGGCGATCTTCACGATGCGGAGCCGCGACTGGCAGAGGCCGTCGAGACCGCACCCGCGTCGGTGCGAGGGTTCGCCCAGGTCTGGATGGCCTGTTTTCGGGCGCATCAGGGCCGAACAGAGGAGGCCAGCGATCTCGTTGACCGCGCCTTCGCGCAACGGCAATGGCTCGGCCACCCGTTTGCTGTCCACCACGGCCACATGTGGCGCACGCTCGCACTTGGACAGCGCGGCCTCGTGCTCGAGGCGCTGCGCGCGTCTGACGAGGCCCACACCGCGGCAGTTGCCTCGGGCGAGGCCGGTGCCCGATTCATTTGTGCGGTGGACAACGTTCGCTCGTGGCTGTTTCGCGGTCTCGGCCGGCTGGAGGAAGCGGACGACCTCAGCGCGACCGTGTTGGAGGTCACGACGGCCGACGGCACTGTCGCGACCAACGAGATGCGACACGCTTCGATGCTCGACCTCATCGACGGTCGATTGCTTACCGGCGACCTCGACGGCGCCGCTGCGGCCATAGTGCGAGCGGCGCCTGTCGAAACGTTGCACGGCACCATGGCGTGGCACCACCGCCAGCGGTACTGGGTGCAGCAGGCGCGCTTTGCCTTGGCTACCGGTGACGTGGTGACCGCCGGCGAGAAGGCGCAGCAAGCGATCCTCGACGCAGAACAACGCGGGTCGGATCGATATTTGATGTTCGGAAGGGTCGTCGCAGCGCGGGTCGCCGCGGCTTCGGGCGCACCGCTGGACCACGACGCACTCGACTCCGCGCTCGAAGCGCTCGAGCGCTGTGGTGGTCTGGAGGCGTGGTGGATGACGGCGGAGTTGGCCGCGGCGACGGGCCTCGACCGTTGGTGGCGCGACGCGGAGCGGCGTGCGGGCGCGCTCGTATCGGTCTCCGGTGAGCACGCCGAGCCGTTGCGGCGATGGATCGGCGAACGCTTCGAGGCGCTCGGGCGCTAACGCCCCTCGCAAGCCACGAAGATCACGCGCGGCACGACGGGTACAGGATCTGGTCCAAGCAGGTGTAGCGCGCGCGCCACGACTCGTTCTCGGTCGTCGGCGCTGAGCGCGGCGACGAATGCAGCAGACTGCGCCAGCCCCATCCGCCAGGCCACCATGTCTCTGGGTCCAAGATCTGCGAGTTCGATCTCGTGACGCTCGATGAGCACGGGATCAAGGCCTCCGCGTTCGACAACGGCCCTCGCTTGTTCGACCGTTCCCCACGCGGCCATGCTGACCTTCAGCTTCGAGTACCACGGCGGTCGTTCCCACCCACTCTCGCCGAGCGCAATCTCCACTGCTGCCTTGGCCGGATGGTCGTCATCCGCCGCGTGCGTTGATGCGAGCAACAGTCGGCCAGTGCGTCCGGCCTCACGAACCCCGTCGGCGGGGTCGTCAAGATGGTTCAACGAGAACGGCGCCAAAACCACGTCGAACGAATCGTGTCGGAAGGGCAAGGCGACTGCGTCCCCGGCGGTGGAGGGCGGACGGCCGGCCCGACCGACGCGCAGCATCTCGGCCGCGAGGTCGGTGGCGATGACGCGGGCGCCAGCGGCGAGCGCGGCGCGAGAGCCTTCGCCTGTTCCACTCCCGAGATCAAGGACACGGCGGCCTTCGAGTGGAACCGGGCTGAAGGCAACGAGGCGCTCGGCCAGTCGTCGATACACGAGGATTGGACCATCGGCCCAGGCCGCTGCGCCGTCCGAGTAGGCCTCCGCGAGCTGGTTCAGAGGAACTGCGCCCCTTCGAGGGCGCGGTCGCACCACCAACCGAGCTCCTCGTCGCTGCCCAACGCCTTCTCCCAGCCGAAGATCACGACGCCGCCGAGCAGGCACAGCGCGAGCTGGACATCAAACCATCGATCCGTGTCGACACCCTGTCGCTCGAGTGCCCTGCGGAATGTCGCAATCGCGTCCTCCTTGGACTGCGGCATCCGGGCGCTGTTGATGGCGAAGTACCACGCGAGCTCGAAGCAGCACGGTGCCTCGCCGGGATACGTCCAGTCGATGAGCACCGTGCGGCCGTCTCGAGCGGTGCCGACGTTGCCGAGCTTCCAGTCGCCGTGAACGAACGTGAGCGGAGTCGCGCGGATCGCCGCGACGAGGGGCGACGTATCGCGGCGGAGAGAATCGATCAACTCGAAGACGGGTCGGGGCACGCGTTGCTCGAATCGTTGCCATCCTTCGAACGCGATCTTCGGCACCGGGTCACGCCATCCGGCCGCCTCTTCGATCGCCAGGGTCGCGTGGTTGAACCACGTCCATCGACTGTCGATCGGAACGAGACCGATGTCGTCGCGCCAGCCCCACATGCGTGCCGACATGGCCGCGAGGTCGTCGAGGAACTGCGAGTGGTGCTCGAACGGGAGCACGTCGTCGCCGGGCGGGACCATCTCTGCGCTCATGTCGCGCATCAGGATCGCAGCACCCCAACCGTTCCGGCCGAGGCCGCCAGCGACGCCGACGACTCCGTGGTCGATGCGCTCTGGCAGCACGTCCATGAGACCGGAAGACCAGACCTGCATTGGGTGACAGCCGACGTCGCCGTTGAACCGCATGGTCCAGTCGGCATCGATGTGGACGTGCTTCACGATGTGCGATTCGCCGTCGATGACCAATCGCTCGAAACCGGAGCCGGACTTGGAGTCGCTCACGAAGAAGGGCTCGCGATGTGTCGCGCCCGCAAGAAGCTCGTCGAGGGAGGACGCCACCGATCGCGGCGTCAGCGTGTGGGCGCGCATCTCATCCAGCATCTCGCGACGCCTCCATCTGCGCCAGGAGCTGTGCGGGCCACCGCCCTCCGCACCACATGCCGTCGTGCGCGATGCGTCCGGCGTCGTCGAGGTCGAGGATGTGGACCTGGCGAGCGGCGTGGGGAACACCATCCTCGACCCACGCCACGGTGAACTCGACGATCTCCCCGGTCGGAATTCGGTGACGGCGAAGCTCCTCGAGGGTGCCCGGGTCTCGGAACCAGATGCGGAGCTGGCGGTCGATCGCGACGGCACCGGTGATGGCGAGTCGCCAGCCCGGAACCACGGCATCGATGACCGCATCGTCCGTCCACGGCCGGGCACGGTGATTGCCGCACACGGCAGCCAGGAAGTCGTCAATGGCAGTGGTGGTCGTGTTCATGCGCCGCAGTGTCCAATCCCACCGTTGCAACACCCTTGCAGCGCGGGTGCAAGGGCACTGCAGGCCGACGAGCGCATCGTCCGATTCGTCCCCACAACAAGGAGATGACGGGATGGCGATCAATGAAGACAAGCTGAATGCGCTCATCGGGCAGTTCGTGACCGACTTCGGGGCGGCAATGCACGCCGCCACCGTCGTCATCGGCGACAAGCTCGGGCTCTACAAGGCCCTGGCCGAGCACGGCCCCACCACCGGCGCCGAGTTGGCCCGTCGGACCGGCCTCGACGCTCGGCTCGTGGAGGAGTGGCTCAACGCCCAGTTCGTGAGCGGCTACTCCGACTACGACCCCGCCACGGGCGAGTTCCACCTCACCGAGGAACAGGCGGCGGTGCTGGCTGACGACTCGACACCGGCATTCCTTGCCGGAGCGATGACCATCGCGGCTGCGGTCTTCAAGGACGAGGAGCGCGTCCGTGAGGCGTTCACGTCCGGAAAGGGGCTCGGATGGCACGAACACTGCCACGACCTGTTCCACGGCACTGAGCGGCTGTTCAAGCCCGGGTACCTGGGCAATCTCGTGTCGGCCTGGATCCCCGCGCTCGACGGCGTCGAAGCCAAGCTCGAAGCCGGCGCGAAGATCGCCGACATCGGCTGCGGTCACGGCTCGTCGACCATCCTGCTCGCGCGGCAGTATCCGGCCTCGACGATCGTCGGGTTCGACTACCACGACGAGTCGATCGAAACCGCGCGCAAGCGTGCGGCAGAGGCGGGGGTGGCTGACCGCGTGCGCTTCGAGGTGGGATCGGCTCAGGACTATCCCGGCACCGACTACGACCTCGTGTGCATCTTCGATGCCTTGCACGACATGGGTGACCCACTGGGTGGTGCGCGTCACATTCGTGACTCGCTGGCGTCCGACGGCACGTGGCTGCTCGTGGAGCCAATGGCGATCGGCGGACTCGAGAACAACGTGAACCCGGTCAGCCGAATCTTCTACGCCGGCGCGGTCGGCATCTGCACTCCAGCAGCGGAGGCCCAAGCGGGTGGTTATGCCTTGGGCAACCAGGTTTCCGACGAGCGGTGGGCTGAGCTGCTGAGCGAAGCCGGCTTCACCCACTTCCGCCGGGCGACGGAGACCCCGTTCAACCGCGTGTTCGAAGTCCGGACCTAGGGGCTACCGTCCCTCGGTAGTGGGGATTGTCGACGACGACATCGTGCGGGTTCGTGAAGCCACGAACCTGCGCGATGTCGTGTCGCAATATGTCCAACTCAAGCGAGTCGGGCGACGATGGGTGGGGCTCTGCCCGTTCCATGCCGAGAAAACCGGGTCGTTCAACGTCAACGAAGAAAACGGCCTGTTCAAATGTTTCGGTTGCGGCAAGGGTGGCGACGCCATCACGTTCGTGCGCGAGATCGAGCATCTCGACTTCGTCGATGCGGTCGAGTGGCTTGCAGGCAAGAGCGGCATCACGCTGCGTTACACGGAGAAGCGCGAAGACGAAGGTCGGAAGCGTCGCCACAAGCTCATCGATGCGATGGCCAGAGCTGTGGAGTGGTACCACGAGCGACTCCTGAAGGATGAGGACGCTGGCCGCGCTCGCGGGTATGTGCGATCGCGCGGCCTCGACGGCGATGTCGTACGTCAGTATCGAATCGGGTGGGCGCCGGAAGGATGGGACACGTTGGCGCGCGCGCTGCGCCTACCGGACGACGTCCTCGTCGACACCGGCCTCGGTTTCTTGAACCGGCGCGGCGGACAGACGGATGCGTTTCGGGGCCGGTTGTTGTTCCCGATCTTCGATGCCACCGGTGATCCGGTTGCCTTTGGTGGCCGCGTGCTCCCTGGGGGCGACGGGCCGAAGTACAAGAACTCGTCAGGGAGCGTGATCTACGACAAATCGAAGGTGCTCTACGGGTTGAATTGGGCCAAAGCAGCTGTCGTGAACGCCGACGAGGTCGTGGTGTGTGAGGGCTACACCGACGTGAT
>JBEEGD010000415.1:0-5452 GCA_041166685.1 Acidimicrobiaceae bacterium
GGCTATCACCGCATCGGTCGCAATGTGGCCGCCGGTCTCGGTGGCTACACCGTGCACCGCGCCGGTCACTGGATCTTCGACGGCACCGGGCTCGGCTACGGCGACGTGCTCGGTGCCGGCGCGACCGTTGTCGGCTACGAGTGCGACGGGTGCGTGTTCACCTACCGCGACGGGCTGCCGTACTCCACCGGCGAGGACGGCACGCCGTCGACCTTCGAGATCCTCGGCACCTGCCCGACGCAGCATTTCACGCGGGAGACCGCGCCTCGTCCGCCCAAGCCGGGCGAGCCGAGCGAGTTGGAGTACATCGCGTCACGCGTGTTCGGGACGCGTGAGCCCGAGGCGATGGAACGCATCCGTCACGGCCACGCGGTGTTGGGTGCGTACACGAACAAGGCGGGCGCGACAGTGGTGACGTCGGGGTCGACCGACTGGGCCCACGGGCTGGCCGGGCGAGACCTGCAGATCGAACAGATCACGCGGAACGTGCTGACGCGGTTGGGGTAGCGCAAGTGAGGCCGGGCCATTCACAGAGATTTAGTTGACACTAACGTAAGTAGTCGCTTAAGTTAGGGCGTGTGGATGCAGCCCTCAAGGCGTTGGCCGAGCCGCGGCGCCGGGAGATCGTCCGTCTGGTGTGGGGCCGTGAGCTGCCGGCTACGGACATCGCGGACCACTTCGCTGAGGTCACTCGGTCCGCGATCTCGCAGCATCTCGGTGTGCTCAAGGCAGCCGGGCTGGTGATCGAGCGTCGCGAAGGGACGCGCCGGTTGTACCGAGCAGATCGAGCGGAGATGAAGAAGCTCCGGAAGTCCCTTGACGACTACTGGACGACCGGGCTCGAGCGACTGCGTGACGTCGCCGAGGCCGCCCAACGAAAGAAGGAGAAGCGCTGATGGCCGAACTCGTGCGCGAGATCATGATCGATGCGACCCCGGAGACGATCTGGCCGTTCTTGACTGAGCCCGAGAAACACATCGAGTGGCAAGGCACGGTCGCCGAGCTCGACCCGCGACCGGGAGGCATGTACCGCGTGCTCGTTGGCGGCCAGCACCAGTCCGCGGGTGAGTACGTCGAGGTCGAACCCATGAAGAAAGTCGTGTTCACCTTCGGCTGGGAGCAGGAGGGGCATCCGATCCCGCCCGGCTCGACCACGATCGAGATCACGCTGCAGCCCGAGGGCGACAAGACGCGGGTGCGGCTCGTGCACCGGGGCTTACCCGACGACGCGGTCGAGAACCACGGCGACGGGTGGGCGCACTACCTGCAGCGGTTGGCAGCGCGCGTCGGGGGTGGCGATCCCGGCCCGGACGGTGGACCAGGAGGAGACGACTGATGGACATCATCAAGCTGCACGACCGCGCGCTCGAGGCGACAACGTCGATCGTGGCCAACGTCGACACATCACAGTTCGGCGCGGCGACACCGTGCGCCGAGTTCGATGTGCGCGCGCTGCTCAATCACATGATCGGCGGCAACTTCCTTTTCGTCAAAGTTGCAGCCGGCGAGCCGGGCGAGCCCATTCCGGCGACCGGTGACTTCGTCCGCAACGACGCGCTCTCGCCGTATCGCGAGTCGGCCGACGCGGTCTCGAAGGCATGGAGCGATCCGTCGGTGTTGGAGAGAACGGTGCACTTGCCGTTCGGCGACTTTCCGGGCGCGTTCGCCATCGGAATCCACACGGTCGAGACGATCGCGCACGGTTGGGACCTCGCCAAGGCAACCGGACAACCGACAGAACTCGATCCGGACCTCTACGCGGTGGCGTGGCAGAACTGCAAAGACATCGATGACGGCTTTCGCGGTCCCGGTCGACCGTTCGGTCCAGCCGTGACGACACCAGCCGGCGCAAGCAACACCGCCCGGCTCATGGCCTGGCTCGGACGACAGCAGTGAGCGCCAATCGCGTGTTCCATGGTGGCCGACCAGGTCGCGCACGTCGCCCATCTGAACGCCCGCGACACCACTCTCGCCTTCGCGTGCGCGCGCTACAGCCCGACATCGCGCGCGTGAAGGCGCGGATGGGCTGGGAGATGCCGTGGTCCGAACAGGAGCCCGAATGTGCCGTCGCGTGGACGACACTGGCTAGGTGGACGAACAGCAACTCGTTGGCGGGATCGCGAACGCAGGCCAGGTGGTCCGCGTCGGTCCGCATGTTCTTCGCCCCTCGGGTCCGCACTCGGGTTCGATCCACGCCTTTCTGCGGGCGGTCAGACACGCCGGCTTCGAGGGCGCCTCGTCACCAGTCGGTATCGACGAGGACGGACGCGAGCGCCTCGTGTTCATCGACGGCGAGGTCCCCGTGCCGCCCTATCCGGACTGGAGCCAGTCCGACACCGCGCTGGCGTCCATCGCGAAGCTGCTGCGGGGGCTGCACGACGCCGCCAGTGGGTTCGACCCTCAGGGTCTCGCCTGGGACGACAGTCTGGCTGACCCTGCGGGCGGGACGCTCGTGTGCCACAACGACGTGTGCCCAGAGAACGTCGTCTTCCGTGACGGCATCGCGGTTGCGCTGCTCGACTTCGAGTTCGCGGCCCTTGGCCGCCCCGTCTACGACGTGGCCCACTTCGCCCGCCTCTGTGTACCGGTCGAGGACGAATTCGACCAGGCCCGGCTCGGCTGGCACCCCGCCGACCGGCCGGCACGGCTACGGCTCGTCGCCGACGCCTACGGACTGGACCGGGACAGCCGGGCGGAGCTGGTTCCCGCCATGAACGATGCGATCGACCGCCTCGAAGCACTCGTCCGGCGCCGCGTCGACGCCGGTGACCCGAACTCCGTCGCGATGTGGAACCGGACTGGCGGCAGCGAGCGCTACGACCGCCGGCGCCGCTGGTGGACCGACCACCAAGACCGCTTCAACGCTGCTCTCCGCTGACGCTGTTCCTCAGCGAATTCGCCACACTCGGTTCCGGCAGCGTGAGAGGTCGCAACGGTGAACCGATTCACACGTGTTCGGCGGGCGTCAGTAGGACCTCCGCCAGGGAGCCAAGGCGCGTAATTGCTCGCACTGTCCCGGTTTGCGTCGGAAGACTGACGCTGATGGCCGTACGCATGCACAAGGACGAAGTCGAGGTGAACGACGCGCTCGTCCGCCGTCTCCTTGCCTCGCAGATGCCGACTCTCGCCGACCTGCCGCTCGTGGTCGTTGAGCCCTGGGGCACGGACAACGCCATCTGGCGCCTGGGTGCCGATCTCGTTGTTCGCTTGCCGCGCATTCACTGGGCCGCAGGGCAGGTTGAGTTCGAAGCGCGGTGGCTGCCACGACTTGCTCCGCAACTTCCCGTTGCGATCCCAGAGCCGGTCGCCATCGGCGAGCCCGACCACGGCTACCCCTACGCGTGGGCCGTCCATCGATGGATACCGGGCGAGGGCGCCGTTCTCGAACGGATTGAGGATCCGGTCGCCTTCGCTCTGGCCCTGGCCGACGCCGTGCGGAGGCTTCAGGCGGTGTCGACAGTGGACGCCCCGCCGGCGACAAACCGCGCCCGACCACTCGCCGACTATGACGACGCGACGCGCTGGTGCATCGACGGTGCGAGGCACCTGATCGATGGCGCCGCGGCGACCGCGGTGTGGGAGGAGGCCGTGGCGGCACGTCCGCACGACGGACCGCCGCGGTGGGTGCAAGGAGACCTTGAAGGCAACTGCATCGTCCGGAATGGTCAGCTGTGCGGAATCGTCGATTGGGGTTCCGCGTGCGCTGGTGACCCGGCGGTCGACCTGCAGGTGGTGTGGTCGCCGCTGTTCACCGACCACTCGCGCCGCGTCTTCCTCGACGCGCTCGAGGTCGACGACGCCACCATCGCCCGCAGTCGCGGCGCCGCCATCAACCAAGCGTGCGCGGCGTTGCCGTACTACCTGCACACCTATCCGCGCATCGTCGAGCGGTCGTGGCACAAGCTCGCCACACTCGGAGTACGAGCGCTCACCGGTGCATAGCCGGCGTGTTCTGGGGCACCCGACTCCCAGTCTGGGCGACGTCTCGTCGTCGCCGCGCTGACGCAGATGTCATTCGGCGCCCACGGACACCGGGGTGGGCTCCGGTTGCGGGACGTCCGGTTCGGCTTCGTCCTCGATCTCGCTCGTGGGACTGGTGTGACCTTCGACGTCGAGGTTCGGGAGGTGTCGGTCGAGCCAGCGGGGAAGCCACCAGTTGCGGTCGCCGAGGAGCTCCATGGTGGCGGGCACCAGGAGCATGCGGACGATGGTGGCGTCGAAGAGGACAGCGGCGGCCAGCCCGACGCCCATCATCTTGATCGTTCGCTCGAACTCGAGCGTGAAGCTGCCGAAAACCACGACCATGATCGCGGCGGCGGCCGTGATGACCTTGGCCGTCGCGGCGAGGCCATCCGCGACCGACGCCCGACTGTCGCCGGTGCGGTGCCATTCCTCGCGGACGCGTGACAGGAGGAAGACCTCGTAGTCCATGGAGAGGCCGAACACGATCGCGAACAGCATCATCGGCACCCAGGTCTCGATCGGCCCGGGTTGGACGCCGGTGAGGTCGCTGAGCCAGCCCCATTGGAACAGGGCGACGATCACGCCGTACGCGGCCCCGATCGACAGCAGGTTCATGATCACCGCCTTGAGCGGCACCAGCAGCGATCGGAAGACGACCATCAACAAGAGGAACGACATCGCCAGCACCGCGCCGAAGAAGATCGGCAGCCGCTCAGTCATGTAGGCGGACTGGTCCGACCTGGCAGCGACGAGACCGGTTACGAGCACGTCGACGCCGCCGGACTCCTCGACCGCGGGGAGGACGTCGGTGCGGAGCCGGTTGACGAGCTGCGTCGTCGCCTCGTCCTGGGGTCCACCCTTGGGGATGACGAGCCAGCGCACGGCCGTCGGGTTGGCGGGGTCGTTCGGCTGTGGGCCGAGGATCGATTCGACCTCGGGATCGGCGGCGACGGCAGCGTTCACCGGCGCGAGCGCTGCGATGTCGTCGTTCCCGCGGACGGGCGCAACGAGAGAGAGGGGTCCCGTCGATCCCTTGCCGAAGCCCTCGACGGTGAGGTTGTAGGCCCGCTTCGTGGTGGTGTCGTTGGCGAAGTTGCTCTCATCGGAGTAGCCCAGCCGCATGCCGAAGACCGGCAGCGCGAGGACGAGCAGGAGCGCGCCGGCGCCGAGTGCCGACGTCCACGGGTGGTGCTGGACGACACGGCTCCAGCGGTAGGCGACCGTTTCGGATGTTGGCCGGGGCGGGCGGTGCTGCACCTCGCGCCGCAGCGGCGCGACGAAGAAACCGAGCACGATGGTCAACGCGGCGAGTGCGACGCCGAGCCCGAGGACGGGGGGAACCCCGAGCCCGGCGCCGACGAGCGCGACCGCGATGCAGCCGGCCGCGACCAGTCCGCGCCATTTGGTGCGCTCGATGTTGTCGCCCGCGAACCCGATCAGCGCGGGAAGCAGGGTGATGGACGCGGCGATCGTGACGGCAACGGTGACC
>JBEEGD010000416.1:0-26442 GCA_041166685.1 Acidimicrobiaceae bacterium
CTTCGAGAACACGGGCAAGGAGTTGCACCAAGCATTCTTCGCGCCGCTGGCTCAAGGCGCGACCTTCGATGAGGCGAAGGCCGCGTTCCTGAGCCAGGATCAAAGCGGGCCGCCGCCGATCCAGTTCGAGAAGGCGACTGCGCTCTCCGTGATCCAGGGCGGCGCCAAGCTCGTCGAGAGCGGCTTCGCTCTGGAGAAGGGCACGTACATCGTCGTGTGCTTCATCACGGACAAGGCTGGTGGTGCGCCCCACTTCACGAAGGGCATGTTCCAGCAGCTCGACGTTTCTTAGTCGAGTAGTGAGCTGACGAGCGCGTCGACGTCGGCGAGCGGGACCACCGCTTCCGACATCGACGCTCTCTCGTCAGCGGACGAGATCGGGTCTCCCTCGCGGTCCATCGTCGCGAGTACGTCGTCGGTCAGGAAGCGGCTGCGCTGCGCATAGCTGTGGCGATCGCTGTTCCACGCGCGGCCCACGCCGACGTGGTAGCTGAGCGGCAGATAGCACCACAACCGGTCGCGAGCGCGGGTCATGGCGACGTAGAGCAGACGACGCTCCTCCTCGATCTCGTCGTCGTTCCCGGTCGCCATGTCGGAGGGCAGGCTGCCGTCTGCAAGATGGATCACGTGCACGGCGTCCCACTCACCGCCCTTGGCCGAGTGGATGGTCGACAGTGTGAGCCAGTCGTCGTCGAGGTGCGGCGAGCCGGCCAGCTCGCCGGTTGAGGAAGGCGGGTCGAGCACCAGTTCGGTGAGGAAGCGTTCGAGGCTCGCGGCGCTTGACGCGGCGACGCCCAGCGCGTCGAGGTCGGCGATGCGCGCACTGGCGTTGGCGTAGCGGCGTTCGATCATCGGCTCGAGCCAGGCGCGCACTCGCTCGACGGCGGCGCTCGGCCCGTCTCGGTGTGCGTGGTGTCGAGCATCCTGCACCGCAGTGAGCAGCTCTTCGGTGCCGGGCGCATCGATGGCGCCCCCGAGCGGCGCAAGCTTGCGGGCGGTCGCGGGGCCGATGCCGTCGATGAGCTGGAGCACCCGGAACCACGCGAGCTCGTCGTTCGGGTTCACGACGAGGCGCAACGTGCACATGAGGTCCTTCACGTGAGCTGCTTCGAGAAACCGCAACCCACCGAACTTCACGTAAGGGATGCGTCGGGCGCCGAGCTCGAGCTCGAGCAGGTCGCTGTGATGCGAGGCGCGGAACAGCACCGCTTGACTGCGCAGGGCAACGCCGCGTTCGTGTTGCTCGAGAATGCGTGTGCACACGGCCGCCGACTGTGCGCCTTCGTCGGAGCACATGACCAACGCCGGCCGGGGCCCGTCGATCCGCGTCGACCAGAGCACCTTCTCGTGACGGTGCGCGGCCTCAGCGATGACGGCGTTCGTCGATGCCAGAATCGACGGAGTCGAGCGATGGTTCCGGTCGAGCACGACGATGTCGGCACCAAACCGCACAGGGAACTCGAGGATGTTGCGGGGCGTGGCGTTGCGAAAGCCGTAGATCGCTTGTGCATCGTCGCCGACGGCAGTGATCGTCGCGCCTCCACCTGCGAGCGCCGCGACGATCTCGGCTTGCAACGCGTTGGTGTCTTGGTACTCGTCGATCAGCACATGATCGAACTGCTCGAGCAGGGGTGAGGCCGCGGGGGAGCGCACCAACGCCGACCAGCAGAGCAAGAGGTCGTCGTAGTCGAGCACGAGCGTCGACCGCTTGCGGGCGGTATAGGCCTCGAACGTGGCCTTGAGCTCGACGTGCTCTTCTACGCACCAGGGAAAGGTGTCGTGCAACACCTTCGAGAGCGGTGTCGAGGTGTTGATGACGCGACTGAGGATCGCGGCCATGGTGTCCTTCTTGGCCCTGCGCCGCGCGGTGGTCAGTTCACCGTCGTGCGCGTGCAGCTCTGAGCGGACAAGCGCGAGGAGGTCGGCCGCGTCGGCCTGGTCGAGCACGGTGAAGTCCGGGTCGAGCCCGAGCGCCCGTCCGTGCCGCCGCAACACCCGGTTGCCGACTGCGTGAAAGGTGCCGCCCCACACTCGGCGAGCGACGTCGTGACCCGCGGTGGCCTCGGCGCGCCGCAGCAGTTCTGACGCCGCCCGCCGGCTGAAGGTGAGCAGCAGGATGCGTTCGGGCGACACGCCGCGCTCGATGAGCGCGGCGAGGCGCGAGGCCAGCGTGGTCGTCTTGCCGCTGCCGGCACCGGCGACGATGAGCAGGTGGCCGCTCGTGTGGTCGACCGCCCGCTGCTGCTGATCCGTGAGTCGAGGGAACACACGTTCGAGCCTAGTATCGGGTTGGTCCGCGGCCCGGGACCCGACAGGATTCGCAGCCGTGAGTTCTCCAGGCGAGCGGCTGTTGACCAGCGCGTTCGTCCGGATCACGGCGTCGGCGCTCGCCTACTTCATCGCCATCGGCGTGCTCGCGCCGGTGCTGCCCCGTTACGTCGAGGACCGCCTGCATGGAGGCGGCACCGCCGTCGGTATGGCGGTCGGCGCGTTTGCGGTGTCCGCGGCGGCGCTTCGCCCGCTGGTCGGCCGGATCGGTGACGAGCGGGGACGCAAGGTGCTCGTGCTCGGCGGCGGGTTCATCGCTGGTGTGTCGGTGCTCGGCTACACGCTGGCCACGAACCTTCCCGTCCTCATCGGGATGCGTCTGCTCACCGGCATCGGGGAAGCGGCGATGTTCGTGGGCGCCGCCACCGCGGTGCAGGATCTCGCGCCGACGGCTCGCCGCGGCGAAGCCACGTCGTACTTCTCGGTCGCGGTGTACGGCGGCCTCGCCATCGGTCCACTGCTCGGCGAGGGCGTGCGGACGCAATGGGGTGTCAACGCCGCGTGGTATGTGAGCGCCGCGATGTGCTTCGTCGCTGTCGTCGTCGGCCTGGGCATTCCAACGGTGCGGCCGTCCGTCGACCGCCGCGATCTGATGGTCAAGCGGCGCTTCCTTCACCCTGCGGCGGTGCGGCCCGGCGTGATCCTCGCCCTGTCGACGACGGCGTTCGCGGGTTTCTCCGCGTTCGTGCCGCTGTACGTCACCCAGGTGGGACTGTCGAGCTCGGGAGTGATTTTCGCGGAGTACGCCTTCGCGGTGCTCGCGGTTCGGATTTTCGGTGCGCGCCTTCCGGATCGTCTCGGTTCGGTGCGGGGAGCGTCCTTGGCGATGATCTTGCAGGCCGCCGGACTCATCGCGATGTGTGCGTGGCACTCGGCCACGGGGCTGTACGTGTCGACGTTCGTGTACTCGATGGGAGTTTCGCTGCTGTATCCGTCGCTGTTCCCGCTCGTCGTGGACAGCGCGCCTGAGCATGAGCGCAGTCAGGCCATCGCGACCTTCACCCTGTTCTTCGACATCTCCCAGGGGCTCGGAGCGTTCGCGCTCGGCGTCGTCGTTTCATTGTCGAGCGAACGATGGGCGTTCGGCGCGGCCGGCCTCTTGTCGCTGGCCGGGCTCGCACTGCTGCGCTCTACCGCTCGGCGCGCCGCCGCTCACGGAGCGGAGCCCGCGATCACTTCGTGATGCAACGGCTCGTCGTTCAACCAACGAGCAAGGTTGGCGCAGAAGACCTCTGCGGATCGGGCGTACCGGCCCGAGCCGCCGGCCGACGAGTGCGGGGTGAGCACGACGTGCGGATGTGACCACAGCCAACTGTCGGGGGGCGGTGGCTCGGTGTCGGCCACGTCGAGGATCGCCACCTCGGGCACGCCGCGATCGAGCGCCTCGAGGAGCGCTTCCTCATCGATCAGCGAGCCGCGCCCGACGTTCACCACCACGGACTTGGAGCGCATGATGGCGAACCGTGCGTGATCCATGAGGCGCCGCGTCTCCGCACCACCGGGAGCACACAACACGACAACATCCGCGCGCGGAATCACCGCGTCGAGTCGGTCCGGTCGAACGCATTCGTCGACCGGCTCGTTTCCATCGGGGTTCCGGCGCACCCCGATCACCGTGGCACCGAACGCCCGCGCTCGCTCCGCAACGGCGGCACCGATGGTGCCGAGACCGATCACCACCCATGTCGTGCCGTGCACTTCGCGAAAGTCATGGGCTGCCCAACGTCCGTCGGCTCGTTCCGCGGCCCACACCGCCGGCTGCTGATAGTGATCGAGCACTGCTCGCAGTACGTACTCGGCGATGGGAATGCCGGTCACGTGGGAAGTCGTCAGGCGCACACCCTCGTCGAGGATCATGCCGAAGACCGGGTGGTCGACACCCGCGCCCGCAATCTGCACCCAGCGAGGCTTTGCAGTGAGCAACAACTTGAAGAACGGTCTGACCGGCCCGTCATCGAAGAGATCCGACGTCACCCACGCCACCTCGGGCGTCGCCTCGTCCCACGAGAGCGCGCGATCGCCGAACAGCAGCGAGCCGTCCTTCTGCATCCTGAGGAAACGAGCTTCGGGTGCCACCGCGCCGATGCGGTCGCCGAAGCGCGTGAAGGCGGGCTCAGTCAGCAACAGCAGCATCGACCGCGACCGTAGGCGGGTCGGCGATGCGCATGCGGGTCCCCACGCATGCGAAGGGTCAACTGGCGGCGGCGACCCTCTGAACAAAGACTTGTTGGGCGACCGTGCGGCCCAGCGTGCGGTCCTTGCCGTCGACGCGCAGCACGAGCGGTCCGTCGAAGGGATGCTTCTCGCGCACCTCGACGCGGCCGCCGGGACGGAGACCGAGGGTGTCGAGGAACGCCACCACCTCCGGATCGGTCGAACCGGGGACGGCCACGACGGCCACATCGCCGGGCTCGAGGTCGTACAGCGGAGGCATGTCCGGAAGCTCGTCGGTCTCCGGGGCGGGGATCGGGAACCCGTGCGGGCACGTCGCCGGTCGATCGAGGGCGATGAAGATCCGGGCCTCGACCTCCTGGGGGAGGTCGTGCTCGAACGACGTGGCCAGCCGATCGGCCTCGTTCCAGGCGTAGCCGAGCATGTCCGACAGAAAGCGCTCCACGATGCGGTGCCTGCGGATGGCGCTCACGGCCTCGCGGCGGCCGCCGGCGGTGAGCTGAACGCCCTTGTAGAGCACGTGCTCGACGAGGCCACGATCGGCCAGGCGCTTCACCGTGGTGGTCACCGTGGACGGGCTGACCTCGAGCTTCTCGGCGAGATCGCCGGTGTGGGCCGGCTCGTCACCCTTGGTGAGCCGGTAGACGGCCTTGAGCGTCTCGCGCTCGGACTTGGTCAGCTTCATGAACTCCATGTCGGCTGCGGAGCATGGATTTCGTAGCCCCGAAAAGTCCAATCCACCGCCGAGGTCAGCCGTGGATGCGGTGTCCACACGACGTACCCTCGCGCATCACCCGATGGGACGACATCGACCCGGGGTTGCCGATCAAGCTGGCGCCCAGCTCCAACGGTGAGTTCGTGCCGTCCCCGCCGAGCGATCTCGTTCGCGAGACGATCCGTCGCACTCGCATCGAATCCGACGCGATCGCACGCCGTCTCGGGATGACCCGGCGCCGGTTTCTCCTGTCGTCGATGGGCGCGGCGCTCGGACTGATCGTCCTCGACGGCTGCTCGAAAGATCGCGGCGGCTCGGCCCCGCCCGGAGGAACGTTCTCACTCCCGTCGCAGGCATCGACGGAATCGAGTGCGGCCCAGCAGGCAATCGGTGGGTCCGAAGCGATCCTCGACGTGCAGACGCATCTGCTCGACTACGCGCACGTACCCAACGCCCCGGACTTCACTGGCTTTCCGCAACGCAACTGCGGCGATGACCCGAAACTGTGCTTCGGCATCGACCATTGGATGGAAGAGCTCTTCCTCCGCAGCGACACGGGCATGGTCGTGCTGTCCGCGATCCCGATCGTCGGCGACGCTGACCCGTTGTCGATCGATGTCATGGAGCGCGCCCGCGCGTTTGCCGCGCGGCTGTGCGGCGATGGTCGCGTGCTCCTGCAAGGACACGCGGTGCCGAATGTCGGCCGGCTCGATGCCGCGCTGGCGGCGATGGACGAGTTGCACTCGTCGCATCCGATCGCCGCGTGGAAGGTGTACACGCACGCGCCAGGACGCGGCTGGTCGTTCACGGATGCGACCGGCGAGGCGTTCCTCGGTCGAGTATCGGCGATCGCTGCCTCCGGAGGGACGCGAATCGTGGCAGTGCACAAGGGGTTCTCGGGCCGCTCGGCCGCAGCCTCGCCGGTTGACATCGGACCCGCGGCGATCGCACATCCGGACCTGCGCCTCGTCGTGTACCACTCTGGCTTCGAGGCGGAGAACGTCGAGGGGCCGTTCAACCCCAAGGGCGGCGGCGTCGATCGATTGGTGCAGTCGCTGCGCGACGCTGGCGTTCAGCCCGGCAGCAACGTTTTCGCCGAGCTCGGTTCGACGTGGAAGTCGGTGATGGGCGATCCCGATCAAGCGGCCCATGTGCTCGGGAAGCTGCTCGTTGCCGTGGGCGAGGACAACATCCTGTGGGGCACCGATTCGATCTGGTACGGATCGCCGCAGGACCAGATCCAGGCGTTCCGCGCGTTCGAGATCACTTCGGAGTCACAAGAGCGATTCGGCTACCCCGCGTTGACACCAGCCGTGAAGGCCAAGATCCTCGGCCAGAACGCCGCTCGGCTGTACGGGATCGACTTGGCCAAGGTCGCGGGCGCGGCGTGCACGTTCAGTGCTGACGACCTCGAACGAGCCCGGCAGGAAACCGCGCTCGGCAATCGCACGTACGGTCCGGTCACGCCGGCGGCGATCGCCGCGTCGTTCGCCGCCGATCACCCCTGGGCGGTCTAGATGCTCAAGAACGCCGTGAGCGCAGTCTTGTAGAGCCCTGCGTCGGCGGAGCCCATCAGCTCACGGGCCGAGTGCATGGCCAGTTGAGGCGCGCCGACATCGACCGTCGGAATGCCCAGCCGAGCGGCGGTGATCGGCCCGATCGTCGAGCCGCACGCCATGTCGTTGCGGTGGACGTATTGCTGCACCGGCACCGCGGCGCCAGTGCAGGCCTCGATGAATGCAGCGGCGGATCGGGCGTCGGTGGCGTAGCGCTGCGACGCGTTCGTCTTCACCACCGGCCCACCGTTGAGCTCGATCCAGTGGCCGGGCTCGTGGCGCTCGCTGTAGTTGGGGTGAGTGGCGTGGGCCATGTCGGCCGACACGCAGACCGAAGCGGCGAGCGCCCGTCGCCATTCGTCGCGTCCGCCGCCCAAACCAAGGGTGATGCGTTCGAGTACCGACTCGAGGAGCGGGCTGGACGCGCCGCGGTTGCTCGAGCTGCCGATCTCTTCGTGATCGAAGAGCACGGTGACGATCACGTGGCTCGAGCTGGTCGAGCCGGTCAGCGCCTCGACCGCGGCCCAACACGAGCACAGGTTGTCGATCCGTCCTGCGCTCAGCAGCTCGTCGTCGCGCCCGAGCAACGTGCCCGGTGTGAGGTCGTGGAACATGAGATCCCAGAAGGTCACCTCGTCGCGGTCGACGCCCAGCTCCGTAGCGACGAAGCCTTTGAAATCTCCGTGTTCGATCGACCAGAGGGGGTTGAGGTGCTGCTGCGGGTTCAGCACGAGGCCGCTGGTGTTGACCTCGCGGTCGAGGTGGATGGCGAGTTGGGGGATGCGGGCCAACGGGCGGTCGATCTTGACGAGGGGCAGTTCGCCGCCTCGAAGGGCGACGCGGCCCGACAACCCGAGGTCGCGGTCGAGCCATGAGTTGAACAGTGCGCCGCCGTACACCTCGACCGCGATCAGCTGCGCACCCGCCCGGCTCACGTCGGCGTGCGGCTTCACCCGCAGGTTCGGGCTGTCGGTGTGCGCACCGAGGATGCGAAACGGCGTCGTCGCAGTGGCGTCACCAGACACCGACCAGGCCACGAGGCTGCCGTCACGAACCAGATAGTGGCGGCCGGATCCCGCTGGCCACTCGTCGGTCTCGGCCACCTGCGTGAATCCGGCGCCATCGAGTCGGGCTGCGGCGGTCGCGCAGGCGTGGAATGGCGACGGCGAGGCGTCGATGAACGCCAACAGGTCGCGAGCAGGGTCGAGGTCGGGCATGCTGGAGGCTTGCTTACTTCAGGCTTCAACCACGTCGCCATCCTGACGAACGACACTGACCGGCTGCAGGCCTTCTACGAGGAAGTCTTCGACGCACAGGTGCTTCGCGACGGACCCGAGCCCGGCTCGGCCGACGATGGCCCGGTGCGGATGTCGGTCATCCACGTCGGTCCCAGCGCCGAGCTCAACGTGTTCCAGGTCGTCGGAAACATCGAGGCCGAGCGCCAGACGCCGATGTTCGGTCGCGGCCGCATCGATCACCTCGCGTTGCAGGCTGATTCGGTCGGGTCGTTCGAGACGATTCGTGATCGGCTGATGGCCCGCGGCGCAGCCGACGACTTCGTCACCGACTTCGGACAGATCCTCAGCGTCTTCTTCCGCGATCCCGACGGACTCGAGTGCGAGGTGTGTGTCGCTAACCCCGACGCCGCCCCCGGCGCATCGAATCCACCGGGCACCCCTTCGAAGCGCTACCAGAAGTCGTAACGGTCAGAGGAGCTCGAGCGTCTCGAGGTCCGCGCGCAGTTGCGCGGGTGACTCGAACAGCACGGCCTTGATCCCGACCGCGGCGGCGGCCTCGACGTTCCCCGCGCTGTCGTCGATGAACAGGGTGCGGCCCGGTTGGAGGTCGAACCGACGGAGCAGTCGCCGGAAGATCCTCGGATCGGGCTTCACCAACCCCTCGAGGCCAGAGATCACGTGGCCGTCGAACCAGTGCAGGAACTCGAACCGCTCGAGCCGCAGCGGGAACGTCTCGGATTCCATGTTGCTGAGCACGTAGCACGGCACGCCAGCCGCTCGCAGCTCCGCGAGGATCGACACGGTCTCTTCGATCGCTCCGCCGATCATGTCCTCAGACCGATCCGCCCACGCGTGGATCAGCGGAGCGTGATCCGGGTGCAGCGCCGCGAGCTCGGCGCACGACTCGGCCGTGCTCTCCCCGCGATCGTGCGCGACGTGCCACTCCAGCGTGCAGATCGTGGCGAGGAAGTCCTCCATCGCAGCTTCGTCGTCGAAAAGTTGCCGGTAGAGGTGACGAGGATTCCAATCGATCAACACGCCACCGAGGTCGAACACGACCGCGTCGACTTCCGCAGTCACAGAACGTCGTCGCGCAACTCGGGGAACACCCTGCCGACCTTGGTGAGCAGGTAGTCGCCGTAGGTGCCAGACCACTCGTGGACGCTGGCACCATCCCACCGCTCGGAGCTGTCGTCGCGTCGGGCGGCTCCTTCCACCGGCACCGGGAGCACCTCGGCATCCCAGGCCGGATCGAGGAACATCGGGAACGACAGCCGATCGACCCCGTAGGTGTTGCGCACCCGGTGCGGCGTCGACTTGTAGCGACCTTGCGTCATGCGCTCGAGCATGTCGCCGAGGTTCACGACGAACGCGTCCGGTATCGGAGGCACGTCGATCCAACCGTGTGGGCCGCGAACGGCCAATCCGCCGGACGGGTCCTGGTACAGGATCGTGATGAGTCCGTAGTCGGTGTGCTCGCCCACGCCCCAACGCTCGTCGCCGTTCGGCAACGGTGGGTAGTGGAAGATCCGGAACAGCACGAGTGGGTCTTTCGTGAGGTTGCGATCGAACCACTGCTCGTCCAGCCCAAGGCCGCGCGCCATGCGGCGCAACAGCAGATGACCGAGACCCGTCACCGCGTCGATGTAGTCGAGGACCGCGTCGCGCAGGCCAGGAGGCCGGGTCGGAAACAGGTTCGGTCCGTGCAGCGGGGTGTCACTCGCGGCCAGCTCCTGCCCGAAGTACAGGCCCTCCTTCATGTCGGCCTCACCCGAGGTGAGCTCGCCGCCGACCGGGAACCACCCGCGCCACGCTCGACCTCCGCGGCGCATTTCGACGGCTGCCTTCTCCTCGTTCGGCAGCGCGAAGAACTCGCGAGCGAGCGAGTCGACCCGTGTCTGCAGCTCGAGGGGCACGCCGTGCCCGACCACGAAGAAGAACCCCACGTCGCGACAGGCGTCATCAATCTGCGCCGCGACGGCATCTACATCGCCCGACACGTCGATGACCGGAAGGTGCCGGTCGTCAGCCACCCGCGCACCCTACGCTTGCCGCATGGGTGAAAAGTCCAAGCCGTCCAGTCAGGCCAAGAAGCCGGGGCGGTCGCTCAAAGAGAAGCGGGCGGCCAAGCACGAGAAAGAGGCCTCGAAGAAGCAGGCCCACAAGGAGTGGGACAACAAGTAGCTCGCCCAAGTAGAGGTTTGCGGCCCGTACTGGTTCGTCATTTCGGGCCTCTCTGACTACAATCTGGGGGACTGCTGTCGGGCCAATGTTGTCTCGGGAGCGCCTGGACCGAATCGATCCGACGCACAACGGGATGACTGCCCATGCCTGACTTCCCTGACGCTCCGCGCATCGCCTACCGCGATGCGCCTGGGCAACAAGGCTTGTACGACCCCGCCTACGAACACGACGCGTGCGGCGTCGGCTTCGTCGTGGACATGCACGGCCGACCGTCGCACCGCATGATCGAACTGGGCATCTCGTCGCTCTGCCACCTCGACCACCGCGGGGCGACCGGGGCCGAAGCCAACGTCGGCGACGGCGCCGGAATCCTGGTTCAGGTGCCAGACCGCTTCCTCCGTCACGTGGTCGACGTCGAACTGCCGCCGGCCGGTTCCTACGCCGTCGGCTGCGCCTTCTTGCCGCGTGGCACTGACGACTGCGCGGCCGTGATGGCCACGATCGAGAAGATTGCGGCGAGTGAGGACCTGCGCGTCGTCACGTGGCGAGATGTGCCCACCGACGACTCGATGATCGGCCAGATGGCGCGCGATGCAATGCCGACCTTCAAGCAGGTGTTCCTCGCCTCTGCGGAAGGTGCGAAGCCGCTCAGCGGCATCGAACTCGACCGGCGCGCGTTCGTCGCCCGCAAGCGAATGGAGCACGAGACGGCGGTCTACTTCCCGTCGCTGTCGGCCCGCACGCTCGTCTACAAGGGCATGTTGGTCACCCAGCAGCTGCGCGACTTCTACCCCGATATCGCTGACGAGCGCTTCGAGTCCGCCCTGGTCCTCCTGCACTCGCGCTTCTCGACGAACACGTTCCCCTCGTGGCCGCTGGCCCACCCGTACCGAATGATCGCCCACAACGGCGAGATCAACACGGTCATGGGCAACGAGAACTGGATGCGCGCTCGCGAGGCGCTGCTGCACAGCGATCTCATCGAGGGACTCGAGCGCGCGTATCCGATCTGCACCAGGGGCGCGTCGGACACCGCCCGCTTCGACGAGGTGCTCGAGCTGCTGCAGCTCGGGGGCCGCAGCCTGCCGCACTCCGTCCTGATGATGATCCCGGAGGCGTGGGAGAACCACGAGTCGATGCCGCCCGAGAAGCGGGCGTTCTACCAATTCCATTCGTCGCTCATGGAGCCGTGGGACGGCCCCGCGTCGATCGCGTTCACCGATGGCACCGTCATTGGTGCGGTGCTCGATCGCAACGGTCTGCGCCCGTCCCGTTACTGGGTGACGGCCGACGGCATGGTGGTGATGGCCAGCGAGGTCGGTGTGCTCGACATCGATCCCGCCGAGATCGTCCAGCGCGGCCGCTTGCAACCGGGGCGCATGTTCCTCGTCGACACGTCGCAGGGTCGCATCATCGGCGACGACGAGCTGAAGGCCGAGCTCGCGTCGGCGGAACCCTACGACCAGTGGCTGCATGCCGGCCTCGTGCATCTCGACGATCTTCCGCCCCGCAACTTCCTCACGCCGCAGCACGGTTCGGTCATCAAGCAGCAGCGGGTCTTCGGTTACACGACCGAAGAGCTGAAGATCCTGGTCACGCCGATGGCCAAGAACGCCTACGAGCCGATCGGATCGATGGGCACCGACACACCAATCGCCGCACTGTCGAACCGTCCGAGGATGCTATTCGACTACTTCCAGCAGCTGTTCGCGCAGGTCACCAACCCGCCGCTCGACGCCATCCGTGAGGAATTGGTCACTTCGTTGTCGTCGACCCTCGGTCCCGAGCGCAACTTGCTCGAACCGACGCCGGCATCATGCCGCCAGATCGTCGTGCCGACGCCGATCTTGTCGAACAGCCAGCTGGCGAAGCTGCTCTACATCAACGAGGACGGCGACCAGCCTGGTTTCAAGCCGTTCGCGGTCGACGGCCTTTACCCCGTGGCCGAAGGCGGGGAAGGTTTGCGGCGCGCGCTGGACGACGTGCGGACGCGTGTGAGCGAAGCGATCGTCGACGGTGCGAAGGTCATCATCCTCTCCGACCGCCACTCGAACGAAGCGCTTGCGCCGATCCCGTCCCTGTTGCTGGTGTCGGCCGTGCATCACCACCTCATTCGCGAGAAGACGCGCACCCAGGTCGGACTCGTGGTCGAGTGCGGCGACGCCCGCGAGGTGCATCACATGGCGCTGCTGCTCGGCTTCGGTGCCGCCGCCGTCAACCCCTATCTGGCGTTTGAGTCCATCGACGACATGATCAACGAAGGCTTCATGCCAGGTGTGTCGAAGGGTCAAGCGATCCGCAGCTACATCAAGGCATGTGGCAAAGGTGTGCTGAAGGTGATGTCCAAGATGGGCATCTCCACCGTCGCGTCCTACACGGGCGCCCAAGTGTTCGAGTGCATCGGGCTCGGTCACGAGCTCGTCGATGAGTACTTCACCGGCACGGCGTCGCGCCTTGGCGGCGTCGGCCTCGATGTGTTGGCCGAGGAGGTCGCCGCCCGTCATCGGTTCGCCTACCTCGACCGCCCGGAGGAGGCCGCCCATCGATCGCTGTGGCAGGGCGGCGAGTACCAGTGGCGCCGCGAGGGCGAGTACCACCTCTTCAACCCGGAGACGGTGTTCAAGCTGCAACATTCGACTCGCACGAAGCGCTACGACATCTTCAAGCAGTACACGGCGCTGGTGAACAACCAGTCCGAGCAACTGGCCACGCTGCGCGGCTTGTTCCGGCTCAAGGACGATGTGCGGCCACCGGTGCCGATCGAGGAGGTGGAGCCGGTCGAGGCGATCGTGAAGCGCTTCTCGACGGGCGCGATGTCGTACGGGTCGATCTCGAAGGAAGCGCACGAGAACCTGGCCATCGCCATGAACCGCATCGGCGGCAAGTCGAACACCGGCGAGGGCGGCGAGGACGCCGACCGCTTCCAGCGAGATCCCAACGGCGACCTGCGCCGGTCCGCGGTGAAGCAGGTCGCGTCCGGCCGGTTCGGCGTCACCTCTGAGTACCTCACGAACGCGGACGATCTGCAGATCAAGATGGCGCAAGGGGCGAAGCCGGGCGAGGGTGGTCAGCTTCCTGGGGCCAAGGTGTATCCGTGGATCGCCCAGACCCGGCACTCCACTCCGGGGGTGGGACTCATCAGCCCGCCTCCACACCACGACATCTATTCGATCGAGGACCTCAAGCAACTCATCCACGACCTGAAGAACTCCAACCCGCAAGCGCGCGTGCACGTGAAGCTCGTGGCGGAGGTGGGCGTGGGGACGGTCGCCGCCGGTGTGTCGAAGGCCAAGGCCGACGTGGTGCTCATCAGCGGTCACGACGGTGGCACCGGTGCATCGCCGCTCACGTCGCTCAAGCACGCGGGTGCGCCGTGGGAGCTCGGGTTGGCCGAAACGCAGCAGACGCTGTTGCTCAACGGGTTACGCGACCGCATCGTCGTGCAGACCGACGGTCAGCTCAAGACCGGTCGCGATGTCGTGATCGCCGCATTGCTCGGCGCCGAGGAGTTCGGCTTCGCCACTGCACCGCTGGTCGTTTCGGGCTGCATCATGATGCGCGTCTGCCATCTCGACACCTGCCCTGTAGGTGTGGCGACACAGAACCCGGTGTTGCGAGAGCGGTTCACCGGTAAGCCCGAGTTCGTCGTGAACTTCTTCGAGTTCATCGCCGAGGAGGTGCGCGAGCTCCTTGCGCAGCTCGGATTCCGATCGGTGGCCGAAGCGATCGGTCACGTCGAGTCGCTCGACGTACGGGAAGCCGTCGATCACTGGAAGGCACACGGCCTCGATCTGTCGCCGATCCTGCATGTGCCCGAGTCGCCATGGGAGCAGGACCGCTACTGCACCAAGCGCCAGGACCACGGGCTCGACCGCGCGCTCGATCAGACCCTCGTACAGCTCTGCGAAGGTGCGCTGCAGGACGGCTCCCCGGTCACGCTCGAGCTCCCGATCCGCAACGTGAACCGCACCGTCGGCACGATTCTCGGACACGAAGTCACCAAGCGGTACGGCGCCGCGGGGCTGCCCGACGACACCATCCAGATCAGCTTCACCGGCTCGGCAGGCCAGTCGTTCGGCGCGTTCGTGCCCAAGGGCATCACGCTGCGGCTGGAAGGTGACGCCAACGACTACTTCGCCAAAGGGTTGTCCGGCGGACGCGTCGTGGTCCGGCCATCGCGTGCATCGCATCCCGACTTCGTTGCCGAGGAGAACATCATCGCCGGCAACGTCATCCTCTATGGGGCGACGGGCGGTGAGTGCTTCATTCGCGGCGTCGTGGGCGAGCGTTTCTGCGTGCGCAACTCCGGTGCGACCGCCATCGTCGAAGGCGTTGGCGACCACGGGTGCGAGTACATGACCGGTGGAAAGGTCGTGGTGTTGGGGCCGACCGGTCGCAACTTCGGTGCGGGTATGTCTGGCGGCTTGGCATTCGTCTACGACCCTGACGACACGTTTGCGCGCCGGCTCAACTTCGAGATGGTCGACATCGACCCGATCGAAGACGATGATCGCGAGTGGTTGCGCGACATCATCCGCCGTCACCAGTCGGAAACCGACTCGGCGGTAGCCGCCCGCATCCTGTCGCGCTGGCACGATGAGGTGCGCCAGTTCGTCAAGGTGTTCCCGAAGGACTACAAGCGCGTACTCGAGGCCATCCGCCTCGCCGAGGAGCAGGGAAGAGACGTGGACGAAGCGATCATGGCGGCCGCCCATGGGTAGCCCCGGCTTGCTCGAAATCCCACTCAGACATACACAGAAAGGTGTATGTCTGAGTGGGAATTGCCAGGGTTTGGCCGATGGCTGATCCCGCGGGGTTCCTCAAGCACGGACGCAAGACGCCGACACGGCGTCCGGTGCCCGTTCGCATCCTCGATTGGCAGGAGGTCTACGAGCCGTTCCCCGATGGTGATCTGCGGGCGCAGGCGTCGCGCTGCATGGATTGCGGCATCCCGTTCTGCAACAACGGCTGCCCGCTCGGCAACCTCATCCCCGACTGGAACGACCTCGTGTGGCGCGACCACTGGCGCGACGCCATCGACCGGCTGCACGCCACCAACAACTTCCCTGAGTTCACTGGGCGCTTGTGTCCGGCGCCGTGCGAGGCGGCGTGCGTCCTCGGGATCAACCAAGACCCGGTCACCATCAAGCAGGTCGAAGTGTCCATCATCGACCGAGCGTGGGATGAAGGCTGGGTTGTGCCGGTCCTGCCGTCGGTGAAGACGGGGGAGCGCGTCGCCGTCGTCGGCTCGGGTCCGAGCGGTCTCGCCGCGGCCCAGCAACTGACGCGGGCGGGACACGACGTCGTCGTCTACGAGCGCGCGGACCGCATCGGTGGGCTACTGCGCTACGGCATCCCCGAGTTCAAGATGGAGAAGCGACAGCTCGACCGGCGCCTCGACCAGATGCAGGCCGAAGGCACGGTCTTCCGCCCGAACGCGAACATCGGCGTCGACATCCCGGTCAGCGAGCTCGACCAGTACGACGCCGTCGTGCTCGCGGGCGGAGCCACTGCATGGCGCGACCTTCCGATTCCCGGGCGCGAGTTCGAGGGCATCTACCAGGCCATGGAGTACCTGCCGTGGGCCAACAGGGTGCAGGAGGGTGATCTCGAAGAGACACCCATCACCGCTCACGGCAAGAACGTCGTCATCATCGGTGGCGGCGACACCGGGGCCGACTGCCTCGGCACCGCCATCCGCCATGGCGCCGCGCAGATCCACCAGTTCGAGATCGTCGCGCGGTTTCCCGACGAACGGCCGGACGCCAACCCATGGCCCACGTGGCCGATGATCTTCCGCACGACCTCGGCGCATGAAGAGGGGTGCGAGCGAGTCTTCTCGGTCAACACCGAGTGCTTCCTCGGCGACGACGACGGCAATGTCCGCGCCTTGCGGGCCCATGAGGTCGAGATGATCGACGGGAAGTTCGTCAAGATCGAAGGCTCCGACTACGAGCTCGAGTGCGAGCTCGTGTTGCTGGCGATGGGGTTCCTCGGGCCGCAGCGCGAGGGGTTGCTCGAGAAGCTCGGTGTCGAGATCAACGAACGGGGCAACGTGGCCCGCGACCAGCAATTCTCCACGAATCGCGACGGTGTGTACGTGTGCGGCGACATGGGCCGCGGTCAGAGCCTCATCGTGTGGGCGATCGCCGAGGGCAGAGCCTGCGCGTCGGCCGTCGACGAGTGGCTCATGGGATCCACCGCGTTGCCTGCGCCGATCACGCCCGACGCTCGTCCGCTCATGTGAGCCGCGGGAGCGCGGCGCTGCTGGCGGTCGCGCTCGTGTCGCTCGTCATCGGACCCGCACAGCCCACACCGAATCGCGCGCCGAGGCCACCTGCGTTCTGGCCGCCGCCGGTGTTGTCCCGCGAGAGAGCCACTGCGGAAACCGTGCGTGTGGACAGCCGCGGCGGCGGGGTGTTCGACACCGGAACGGGCGTGGGTGTGGGCGCACACGTGGCGCTGACCAACGCACACCTCACCTCCAACAGCGTGACGCTCGTGACGCGATGCGGTGAACAGCTGCTGGCCGTCGACCGAATCGAGCGGGCGGTCGGCGGCGCCGATGTCGCCGTCGTCGTGACGACCGGTCGCAATCTGCTGCCCGTCGAGTTGGCGCCCGATGACCCGGTGCCTGGTGATCGTGTGCTGCTCGCCGGCTACCCCGACGGGCAGTTCTCGCTGACGGAGGGGCGCGTCGAAGGCACGCTCGACCGACCCGAGGGGCGTGTGTTGCGCTTCAGCCCCGAGCCGACGGTTGGCCAGTCAGGCAGCCCGCTGCTCGATGCGGAGGGCCGCCTCGCGGGTCTCGCGTTCGCGCGCGACTCCTCCGGGGGCCAAGGACTCGCGATTCCGGCGTCGCGACTTCGCACATTGCTCGACGAGTTCCGGGCCCGAGGCATTCCCATCGCGGACGCGGGCTCCGGCGATCCAGCGTCGGCCGCCGCTCGTTCGCCCGCGTGCCCCTGATTGATGCGGCTGTTCGTGACTATGCGAGCATCGACACCGCGTGCGTCCGCTGCCGATCGTCATCGTTCACCGTGACCAGCCCGAGCGGCTGGCCGACACCGTCGACGCGTTTCGCGCTCAGGATGTGCCCGTCACGATCACCGTTGTCGACAATGGGTCGCGGAACGTGCCGGCAATCGAGGGCGACGACGTCGAAGTCCTGCGCATGGGTGCGAACCTCGGTTTCGGACCGGCCGCCAACGTCGGCTACCGACGGTTCCTGGCCGACGCCGACGCGGGCGAATGGGTGGTGCTCGCACCGCACGATGCGCTGCCCGAACCGACCTGCCTGCGACACATGCTCGGCGTGCTCAGTTTCCGTCCCCACGCCGGGCTCGCGTGCGCCGACGTCGGCGACGGCGCCACGCCCATCGTCGACCGCTACTTCGGCGGCATTCTTGCTGCCGCGACCGTCAGCGAAGGATGGGAACCGTGCGGCCATCCGCACGGGACGCTGATGCTCGCCCGCCGAGCTTGTCTCGAACAGGTCGGGATCTTCGACGAGCGCTACTTCGCCTACTGCGAGGAAGCCGATCTCGCGCTGCGAGCCAAGGCCGCAGGCTGGGACAGCGGTCTCGTGCGGGGTGCGATGGTGAAGAACCCGTACGTCGGATCGGCGTCCGCCGCGATCGACTACCTGCAGTTGCGTAACACGCTGCTGCTCGTGCGCGAACATTCGGGTGCATACCACGCGTTCATTCGTTTCTCGATTGCACTGTGGCACCTCGCGTCGGGCGCGGTCGCTCCCTCACGCCGCGGGCCGTATTGGAACGTCGAAGGACGGGTGCGAGGTCTCGTCGACTTTGCGCGTGGCCGGTTCGGGCCGCCTCCGCCGCATCTGTTGGTCAAGCCGTGAGATCGCCGTTCTCGGCGTCGGCGATGCGCGGCCGAATGCTGGTGAGGTACCAGGCGGAGATGACGAGCCCGCCGATCACGGTGAGGATGCCGAACATGATCGCCGCCATCCACACGACGCGGCGCTTCCCGGCCAACGCCCACGCCCATTCGGGCCGGTGGGCGGCGTCGAGCAGCGCCCACAGCGAGACGCCGAGCGGGATGCAGGCGAACGTCGCCGTGACGAGGGCCATCGCCCAGTCGCCGGCCCCATAACGAGCGAGCATGGTCGGAGGGTACTGTCCGGCGCCGTGAGTCCCCGTCTCTCCACTCTCAGCCGCTCGCTGGCCGACCGGGTCGTGTTGATCACCGGCGCGGCCAGTGGCATGGGTCGAGCGACCGCCCATGTGTTTGCCGACGAGGGCGCGCTGGTCGCGGTCACCGATGTCACCCTCGACGGTGCCGCTTTGGTCGCCGAGGAGATCCTCGGAGCGGGTGGGCGGGCGGCGGCGTGGTCGCTCGACGTGCGCGACGATGAACGCGTCAAGACAGTGATCGACGACGTCGTTGCACGCCTCGGCCCGATCGATGTGCTCGTCAACAACGCCGGAATCTCGATGATCGCGCCCATCGACGGCGACCAGTACGAAGACGCGTGGGAGGCGACGCTCGATGTGAACCTGCGGGCGTACACGCGGCTGATTCGCGCGTGTCTTCCTCACTTGTCGCGCAATGGCGAGGGCCGCATCGTGAACATCGCGTCGACGGAAGGCGTTGGCGCCACTCCGGGAATCTCGCCGTACACCGCGTCGAAGCACGGGGTGATCGGCTTGACCCGCGGGCTCGCCGTCGAGCTCGGCGCGCGCGGCGTGACCGTGAACTGCGTGTGTCCTGGCCCGATCCACACAGGCATGACCGCGCTCATCCCCGATGAGGCAAAGGCGAAGTTCGCCCGCCGCCGGGTGCCGCTCAAGCGCTACGGCGACCCGGAGGAGGTGGCTCACGCCACTGTGTCGTTGGCGTTGCCGGCGAGCTCGTACATCAACGGTGCGGTGTTGATCGTCGACGGTGGGATGACCGCGCAGAATACGTAGGGTGTGACGATGCCGGACGAGCTCGAGGTCGAGCGCATTCTCGTGGTCAGCGCCCATCCTGATGATGTCGACTTCGGCGCGGCGGGATCTGTCGCGGTGTGGACCCAACAGGGCATCGACGTGTCGTATTGCATCGTCACGGATGGCGAGGCGGGCGGATCTGATCCGAGCATTTCCCGTGCGGAGATGGCCGCGATCCGTCGATCCGAACAACTGGCAGCCGCGGAATGTGTGGGCGTCTCCGACGTGAAGTTCCTTGGTTTCCCCGACGGTCGGTTGCAGGCCACCCTCGAATTGCGACGTGACATCAGCCGGGTGATCCGCCAGGTTCGTCCCGAACGGGTCGTGTGCCAGTCACCCCAGCGCAACTTCCAACGCATCTACGCCAGCCATCCGGACCACCTCGCGGCGGGCGAGGCGACCCTGTGCGCGGTCTATCCCGATGCCCGCAACCTGTTCGCCCATCCCGAGCTCATGGAAGCGGGGCTCGAACCGTGGACGGTCCCGGAGGTGTGGATGATGGTCGGCGCCGAGATGAACGCCCATGTCGACACGACCGCGGTGATCGACCGCAAGGTGAAGGCGCTGTTGTGCCACGCCAGCCAGATCTCCGACGCGGACGCGATGGACAACCTCATTCGTCAGTGGGGCGCCGCGATCGCAACGTCTGTCGGCTTGCCTGAGGGCTCGTACGCCGAAGCCTTCCAGCGCATCGAAACGCGCTAGTGGCCGAGAATGTCCCGGGGCGCCGGCCCGTCGCCGGCACGCTCGCCGTCCTGCTCGCGGTGTCGGTTTGGGGCGGCATGGCGGTCGTCATCAGGAAGGTCGACCAGATCGACGGACTCGTGCTCGGTCTTCACCGGTTGTGGATCGGCGCGTTGGCGACCGTCGCGATCTTCTACGCCACCGGTCGTCGTCTGACACTTCGAGCCTTCCGACTCTCGGTGGTGGGTGGGCTCGCGTTCGGGTCCGACATCGTCTTGTTCTTCAGCGCGCTGAAACACACGACGGTCGCAAACGCGACGGTGGTTGGCGCCCTCCAACCGGCGCTGGTGCTCCTGGTGGCTGGGCGGATGTTCGGCGAGCCCGTGACCGCTGGAATCATCACGTGGTCGGCCGTCGCCATCGTGGGCGTGGCCATCGTGGTGTATGGCTCCTCGGGCGCACCGGTTTGGAGTCTCACCGGTGATCTTCTGGCCATCGGCGCATTGTTCGCCTGGACGCTGTACTTCGTCGCCTCGAAGCGCATCCGTAACGATCTTGCGCCGTTCGAGTACCTCACCGCCATGCTCGTCATCGCCGCAATTGCAGTTGCGCCCCTCGCCCTGCTGTCCGGAGGGCGGCTCGATCCGGGTGGTGCCGGCGAATGGGCTTGGATCGCCCTGTTGGCGATCGGCTCCGGAGGTGTCGGCCACCTGTTGCTCAACTGGGCGCACGCGCACATCGACCTGTCGGTGATGTCCCTCCTCACACTCGCCGTCCCCGTCGCGGCCGTGATCAGCGCAGCGATCTTCCTCAAGGAATCGATCGAGTGGCTGCAAATACTGGGCATGGCGGTCGTCATCGCGGCGCTCGGTGTGGTCGTGCTGCGTACGGCGCGAGCCTCAGTCGGGAAGCAGGGGCACGGAGAAGCCCTGGTCGCGGCCGAGTAGGACGGCGCGCGTGACGGCGGAAGACCCGAAGCGGTCACGCACGTCGTCGAGCGCGGCATCGAGCGCGCCGTCGCCGTGACCGTCGAACGGCAGCACGAGCTGGATGGCATCGTCGTTGTCGAGGTTGGCGACGGCCACGCCGATGCACGTGAGGCCCTGACCTTCGATCATCGGCATGGACGCCGTCAGCAACGTGCGCACCGCGTCGAGGATCGTGTGGGTCGACGCGGTGGCACGCGCCAACGTGTGTGACCGTGTCGCCCGCGTGAAGTCGTCGAAGCGCAGGCGCAACACGACGGTTCGCCCGACGCGGCCCGCGGCCCGCAGGCGACGCGTGACGCGGTCGACGATCGCCACGACCGATGCGTCGATGTCGCGGGCCGACTTCCGCGATCGGCCGAGCGCGTGCTGCGATCCGATCGACCGACGACGGCGACCCACCTGCACCGGCCGGGGATCGCGGTTGTGAGCGAGCGCGTGGAGGTGCCGGCCGGACGCCGGCCCGAGCATCGAGACCAGCGAGGTTTCGGTGAGCTGGGCGACCTCGCCGACGAACGTGATCCCGCGACTGTGGAGCTTGTCGGCCGTGACCGGCCCGACGCCCCACAGCCGTTCGACGGGTAATGGGTGCAGAAACGCCAGCTCGCGGTCGGGGGGCACGACGAGCAGTCCGTTCGGCTTGGCGACGCCGCTCGCGACCTTGGCGAGAAACTTGGTCCTGGCGACCCCGACCGTGATCGGCAGGCCGACGCGCTCGAGGACGTCGCGCCGCAGCCGCACCGCAATCTCAGTGGGCGTGCCCGACACCCGCCGCAGCCCGCCAACGTCGAGGAAGGCCTCGTCGATGGAGAGCCCCTCGACCAGCGGCGTCGTGTCGTCGAACACCTCGAAGACCGCCTTGCTCGCTTCCGAGTAGGCCGACATCCGGGGTGAGACGACGATCGCTTGCGGGCACAGGAGCTGGGCCTGTCGTCCGCCCATCGCCGTGCGGACGCCGTAGGCCTTGGCTTCGTAACTCGCCGCGAGCACGACGCCCGCGCCGACGATGACCGGCCGTCCCCGCAGACGGGGGTCATCGCGCTGCTCGACCGACGCGTAGAAGGCGTCGAGATCGGCATGCAGGATCGTCGCCTCGTTCGACACGAACACATGTTCGCAGTTGGGCAGCCTCGTCGTCGAGCGATTCGAGAACGGGCAGTTAGAGGTCCAGCATCTGCAGGAGCGACGGCGGGATGTCGTCGTTGCCGTCCGCCAGCATCGCCGCCCGCTCGACGTTGATCGCGTCGTGCTCGCGGGCGGACCAGCCGTCCCACGGCCCCGAGCCGATTCGGGACGGGTCGCCGTTGGCGGCGACGCAGGCCCGCAGATAGCCCTGGAGCTCGCGTACCTCTTCCTCACCGCCGATCGGTCCGTGGCCGGGCACGATGATCGGCGCAAGCTCGATGAGCGCATCGAGCGAGGCGGCCCAGGCGGCCGGATCGCCTTGATGGGCGAGCGGCGTGACGCCGAACGTGCACATCGCGCCCGCGAAGACGATTTCGGAGGCGGGCAGGTGGACGACGAGGTTCTCCTCCTGCTGGCCGGTCATCGGCACGACAACGACGGCGGGCGTGAGCTGCACCAGGGTGTCGACCACGTGGCTGACCGGACGCGTCGCGAAGTCGTCGTCGATGTCGTCGGCATCCGCCTCATAGAGGCGGCGCAACACGTTCGGATCCGCGGGTTGATCGAGGTGGGTGCTCGCTTGCGACCGTCCGTAGATGGCGGCGGTCCGGAACCGCGCGGTGCCACCGGAATATTCGGCGTTGCTGCTCGTGAGCACCACCCGCCGAACGGGGAAGCCCAGCGCCTCGATGGCCTCCGCGAAGGGCGTCCACTGCAACGACGTGAGCAGCGTGTCGATGACGGTGATGCCGTCGGCGTCGACGACCACCCCTGCATTGGCGGCACCTCGACCACTTGGGAGTTGCAGCCACGAGTACACACCGGGCACGAGCAGATCGAGGGTCACCCCAGCTCCTCGAACCACGCCCGTACGGCATCAGGCGACGGGTCAACCGCCAGTGCGACCGCCAAGGCCACGCGGGCTTTGGCCGCGCTCAGCTCCGCCCCACGGATCACACCGAGTTCCGCCAGCGAGTGGCCTCCGCCGGGACCGCCGTAGACCGGCGCCACTTCGCCCGTGAGGCAACGCGTGGTCACAACGACGGGCACACTCGCGGCCAACGCTCGCTCGATGCCCGGGACCAACGACCCGGCGACGTTGCCGGCGCCGGTCCCCTCGATCACCATGCCGTGCGCGCCGCGGCCGTGATGCCAGTCGATGATCTCGCCATCCATGCCTCCGTACGAGCGGATCACGGCTACCGCGGGATCCACGCGTCCGTTGTTGGGCGGTCGCGGAAATGGCCGAGCTCCAAACGACTTGAACGTGTCGATGCTCTGCGCGTCTGTCTTCGTGACCCATCGGGCTTCGTGGATCGCACCGTTCACACACAGCAGCGCGCCTCGACCCAACGCCTCCTTGGATCGCGCCAGAGCGAGCGCGTCCCGCAAGTTGTTCGGTCCGTCGGCATCGGGATCGCCGGCATTGCGCATCGACGCGGTGAACACGATGGGGCCCTTGACGGTCGCGTCGCCGGCCATCAGATCGGTGAGCCACGCCGTTTCCTCGACGGAGTCGGTGCCGTGCGTGACGACCACGCCCTCGGCACCGCGCTCGAGGATTGCGTCACGCGCCGAACGGGCGATGGACGCCATCATCTCGATGTCGAAGTTCCAACTGGGCCCGTGTGTCACGTCGAGGACCTCGACATCCGACGCGTAGACGGGTGGAACCGTCTCGAGCAACTGCGCGCCGGTCAGGGCAACCGCCACACCACCATCGGGTTGGCGGCGACTGGCGATCGTGCCACCAGTCGCCAACAAAACCAGTGTCATAGGCCAAGTGTGAGGCGGACCACGCGATCCTTGACGGACGTCGGCGTGAAGCGCTCGGCCGCCGCCAGCGCCATCGCGTCGATGCCGACGAGGTAGCGAGCCCTCGGTCGTTTCGATGCGAGCGCGTTGGCGATGACCTTGGCGCATTGCTGCGGCTCGCCCATGATCGGCGAGCTCAGCTTCATCATCTGCTGCGTCCTTCGGTACGCGCTGCCGAACCGGGAGTCGCCGCGCTTCTGGATGTCGCGCTCGAGGTCTTCCCAGATTCCGGTGCGGAATCCGCCGGGTTCGACCAGCACCACCTGCACTCCCGCTCCTGCGACTTCAAGACGCAGCGCGTCGGAAGCACCTTCGAGCGCGTGTTTGGCTCCCTGGTACCAGCCGGTGAGCGGCGTCGTGGTTCGACCATAGATCGAGGAGACGTTGATGATGCGCCCCCGGCCCGCGTTCCGCATTCCCGGCAATGTCAATCGTGCAAGTCGTAAGGGTGCGAAGACCATCGTCTCGAAGAGGTGATGCGCCTCCTCGTCTGTGACGTCCTCGATCGCGCCGGTCATTCCGTAGCCGGCGTTGTTCACCAATCCGAAGAGATCGACGTCGAGGTCGTCGATGACACCGCGGCAGGCATCAGCGTCGGTGACGTCGAGGATGACGGTCTCGACCTCCACCCCGGCTTCGGCGGCGGCCTTGTGCACGACGTCGGCTTTGGCATCGCTGCGCACCGAGCCGATCGATCGGTAGCCGCGCTTCGCGACCTCGATGACCGTGGCCAGCCCGATGCCGGAGTTGGCGCCGGTCGTGAGAACCGCGTCGGTCATCGAGCGTCGGCCGCGGCCAGCGCCGCGCCGACGATGCCGGCTTCGTTTTGCAACGTCGCCGCGACGACCTCGGGGCGTACGTCGATGAGTGGCAGGAACTTCTCGCCCTTCTTGCTCGCGCCGCCGCCGATGATGACGAGGTCCGGCCACAGCAGCGCGTCGAGCTTGCGGATGTACTCCTCGACCCGCTTGGCGTAGTCCTTCCACGACATCTCTTTGCGCACGCGCACGCTGTCGGCCGCGCGCTTCTCCGCATCTTTGCCGTTGATCTCGATGTGCCCGAGCTCGCTGTTCGCGACGAGCTTGCCGTCGAGGAACATGCCTGAGCCGATACCGGTGCCGAGCGTCACCATGATCACGATGCCATTGCGCCCCTTGCCTGCACCGAAGGCCATCTCGGCCAAGCCGGCGGCATCGGCATCGTTGAGCACGGTCACCGGCATGTCGAGTCGCTGTGTGAACAGCTCGTCAGCATTCGCGCCGATCCATTCCTTGTCGACGTTGGCTGCGCTCAACGTGAACCCGTCCTTCACGACGGCCGGGAACGTGGCACCGACCGGGCCCTTCCAGGCGAAGTGTTCGACGACCTCACCTACGACGTCGGCCACGGCCTTCGGTGTGGCCGGCTGGGGGGTGAGGATGCGGAACCGCTCCCCGACGAGCACCCCTTTGACGATGTCGACGGGCGCCCCCTTGATTCCGGTACCGCCGATGTCCACGCCCATCACGATGTTGTCGCTCATGGTGCAACGGTACTGTGCCGCCGGTGTCGATTCCCGAGGTGGTGGCCAAGGGCCTGGCATTCGGCGAAGGGCCCCGCTGGCGCGACGGGCAGCTGTGGTTCTCCGACATGCACGACCATGCCGTGAAGACGTATGCGCCCGAGAGCGGGAAGGTCGAGAGGGTCGTCGACGTGCCCGGCTCGCCGTCCGGTCTCGGGTGGGACGCGAGCGGCCGGTTGCTCATCGTCTCCATGGACGATCGCCGGCTGCTGCGCTTCGACGACGGCCGGCTGTCCGAGGTCGCCGACCTTTCCGCGTACACCGAGCAGCCCATCAACGACATGGTCGTGAGCGAAATGGGGACGGCGTACATCGGCTCGTTTGGCTTCGATCTGCACGCCGGCGAGGCGCCGCGGCCAACGGTGTTGCTCGGCGTCGACGTCGACGAGGGCACACACCGGGTCGTGGCCGACGAGATGCGCTTCCCGAACGGAATGGTGATCACCCGCGACGGGTCGACGCTCATCGTCGGGGAATCGTTCGGCGCATGCCTCACTGCGTTCGCGATCCAACCCGACGGCTCGCTCGCCGATCGTCGCGAGTGGGCCGCGCTCGACGGCGGCGCAGTGCCCGACGGCATCTGTCTCGACGCGGAAGGATGCGTATGGGTGTCGTCGCCCACGACCCACGAGTTCCTGCGAGTGCGCGAGGGCGGCGAGATCGCACGGCGGATCTCCACCGGCGACCTCCTGGCGATCGCCTGCATGCTGGGCGACGACGATCGAAAGACGCTGTACATGCTCACGAGCAAGGGCCTCGATCCGCAGAAAGCTGCCGAGCTGAGAACGGGGCAGCTCGAACGGACTCGCGTCGACGTTCCCGGGGCAGGATTGCCCTGATGTCCCTCTACGTCGCACCGCTGCGTGACATCCGCTTCGCGCTCGAACACCTTGTTGACCTAGCGGCGTTGTCGAAGCTGCCGCTGTTCGAGCATGCGGATCCCGAGACGGTGTACGGATTGCTCGAGGAGTTCGGTCGCTTTTCCAGCGAGGTGCTCGCACCGTTGGACCGTGTCGGCGACACCGTCGGCTCGAAGTTCGATCCCGCGACGAACGCCGTGATCACGCCGCCGGGGTGGGGCGACGCGTATCGCAAATACGTCGAAGCCGGATGGGGGAGCG